>CAZIGO010000361.1:0-2227 GCA_964538595.1 uncultured Chitinophagales bacterium
GTTGGAAACTGGATAATGTTTGGGTGGTATGTTTTGTTCATAAAGGAGGGAGTAGTATTAAAGTATTACAAGCGGCGGAACATAAAATAAAAAGATAGCTGATAAGGTAAAAAGGTGGTGAGTTCTTCTCCCTCGTTAGGATTTTTAATAAATTTGCCTTTCAATCACTCAATTTTTATGCGGATATCTTATAAATGGCTTCAACAATTTATCGATGTTGATTACTCTCCCGAGGATATAGCGGATATTTTAACGAACACCGGTTTAGAAGTAGAACAAGTGACATCATATAGTACTATTGAAGGTGATCTGGGAGGACTGGTTGTAGGAGAGATTATAAAAGTATACGATCATCCTAATGCCGATAAACTTCAGCTTACCGAGGTAGAGATAGGGGAGAATAAGCCCGTGAAAATCGTTTGTGGGGCTCCTAACGTAAGAGAAGGACAGAAGGTAGTCGTAGCTCCTCCCCAAACCACCCTCTATCCCATTGAAGGGAAATCTTTTACAGTTGAAAAAGCTACCATTCGCGGAGAGGTATCGGAAGGGATGATATGTGCAGAAGATGAGATAGGTATAGGGCATGATCATTCGGGAGTTATAGAACTGGAGGACCAAGCCCAACCCGGTGAGTCAGTTAATAAATATTTTGATGTATATCAGGATGTTATTTTGGAATTTGATATAACTCCTAACCGGCCTGATGCTCTTTCTCATCGTGGAGTGGCACGCGACTTAAAAGCCTACCTGCAGGTCTGTGAGGATCCGTCAGTGACACTCCAAGATCCCCCACGGGATAACCTAGAATCGGGCAATGCCTCTCAACCGGTGAATGTAAAAGTGGAAGATACCGAAGCTTGCCCACGTTATGCCGGTATAACGATAAGTGGATTAACAGTGGAGGAATCACCGACATGGTTAAAAAATCGATTGGACTCAATTGATATAAGGCCAGTTAATAATATTGTAGATATTACCAATTTCGTATTGTGGGAATTAGGACAACCGTTACATGCTTTTGATTGCTCTCCTATTAAGGATAATGAAGTGATCGTTCGTCATATGCTGTCCGGTACTTCTTTCACTACGTTAGAAGGAGAGGAGATCTCACTATCAGAGGAAGACTTAATGATCACTGATCCGGATAAACCGTTATGTATGGCGGGGGTTATAGGTGGTGAGAATACAGGAGTCACTAAAGCGACAAAAGAAATATTTCTTGAAAGCGCTTATTTTTCCCCTTCATCTATACGTAAGAGCTCACAGAGACATAGTATTAAAACTGATGCAGCTGATCATTTTGAAAAAGGTGGAGATCCTGAGATGGTAATTCCCGCTTTACAACGCGCCGTTTATTTGATAAAATCGTTGGCGGGGGGTACAATTAGTGGTTCATTAGTCGATATTTATGATAAGCCGGTTCATTGGAGTACGGTAACTTTGAATAAATCTTACGTCGATACGCTAATTGGACAACCTCTACCGGCTGATAAAATAAAACAAATTTTAGAAGCTCTCGAGATCGAAGTGAAACAAGAAAATGCTGATATATTTCAACTTCGCATTCCCCCATATCGGTCTGATGTTACCCGGCCTGCTGATGTGGTAGAGGAAATATTGCGGATCCATGGCTATAATCAGGTAGCTTATTCCGATCAGCTCTCCTATTCAATTCATGATGATCAGCAGGAGCGACAAGAAGAGCAAGTACAGGAAGCGATCGCTGATTATTTGGCTCATAATGGTTTTTATGAAATGATGAACACTTCGTTAATTAATAGTGATTATTTGTCCGATTGGAAAGAGGTCGCTCCCCCGGGAGTTCCGTTGCAAAATTATTCAAGTGAGGAATTGGATATCTTACGTCCTACACTTCTCTTTTCAGGACTGGAGATGTTACATTATAATCAAAATCGTCAACAAGAAAATGTAAAGAGCTTTGAATTTGGTAAAACATACCAGGAAAGAGCAGACAAATATCAGGAGTACAAAGGCCTCTCTCTCTTTATGACCGGACAGCGCCATTTGCCCCATTGGAAAGGGCAAAGTGCAGTGGATTTTTTTCAGTTGAAGGGGTATATAGAAAATGTGTTACAACAGTTAAGTTTACCTGATTATGAAATTCATTTGAATGAAGATCGTACGACCTTTGACTACGGATTAGATTATTATAAAAATGAAAAACCCCTCTTGCATTTTGGTGCTGTAAATATGCAGTTGGTAGAAG
>CAZIGO010000362.1:0-826 GCA_964538595.1 uncultured Chitinophagales bacterium
CAATCACTTTGTAATTATATTTATCAGCAGTAGGCGTCGAATATTTAATAATCACATTTCTTCCTTCAGAGGCCGGGTTGGGTTTAACCGTGTAGAAATTGAATGCCCCCCCTTGCTGCTGATTGGCAATTTGTATAACTTTCGAAAAGTCGGTCTGACCATCGTTATCGATATGTTTAATGCGATAGTAATTTATTCCTGTTTGATAGTTTTTATCTAAATAAACATACCGTGAGCCTCTTAGATTACCTTTCGCTTGTTGCCGATAGATAGATTGAAAGGACTCTTGTTGATTAGACTTTCGTTGCAATATAAAGGTTTCGCTTTTATTTTCCTGTCCAGTTGCCCAGACTAAGCGATTACCACTTTGGATATGTTGACCTTCGAACTTGCGAAGATTGATAGGAAGTATAACGGTTGTGTCATTAATCTGGAGATTAAACTCACAACCCGTTCCATTATATCCATCAATTGTTATCATATAAGTTTGACCGGAGTCCACTTCCCACTCAACGAAATAATTTTGAATATTTTGAGGATTAGCACCACTGACCAAACTATCACAGGATCCACTTTCATAATCACTGACAGCATCACTACAGCTTTTAGAGCGTAATATGTCATATTGTAAACCTTGGGTACTATTACAATCTTGGTTCCAAATATGCATAAAAGCGGTATCTCCGTCACTCCAGTCACTACCGGCTGTCCATTCTACCCAAATATTATTTTCAACCGAACCTCCGTTACACATCGTCCAGTCATATCCTCCTGCATTAGCATTTGTTAACCTATAGGTTTTTCCATCTTCGGCTTGTTTGACATT
>CAZIGO010000362.1:836-2215 GCA_964538595.1 uncultured Chitinophagales bacterium
GTCATAAGGATTAGTATAACCTGTACCATCTGTTAAACACAGATAGACTTCATTTGTTGTGTTCCCATCAGTTGCTGAGGTATATACATAATATGTTTCGCCGACAGTTAAGCCTGATACAGTTTTGGAATTTCCTGATGAAATGGTTTTACAGGCGACTTCTGTACTGAAGCTACAATCACTATAAACGGCGTAGTCTAAATCAGTGGAGCTTTCATTTGTAAAAGTTGTACTGCTTTCTTGGGCAGTAAAATCGGACCAAGTTCCGCCTTGGGTATTATCAGTAGTACCACAGCTACTGGCCGGTGCACTACCACTGGCTGCTCTGGCATCCATATCTGTATCATCGACATCTTCTTCCCATAAAGTATTTTTATACCCATGACGGGCATATCCGGGCCCTGACATATACCAATCATCACAGCTCGTTTGCGTATACAAACTAATGGACTCATCACAAGTGGTACCATAAAGATTGGCCAAATCCGCTTTTAAACAAAAATCACAAGTTTCAGCGCATGATTCTCCATCTACTTGTATATAATAAGTTTCTCCGCCATTGACTTCAGCATTGAAGTATTTAGTTCCGTCACTGGCGTCCCCATCCCCATTATAAGGGGAGCATTTTTCTTCAGTGAGTGAACCACAAGATCCACTGTATAATACAACATTAGGATCATAAGTACATCCTGAACCAATATTGTCAAAAATCAAATCCAATCGTCCCGTATCAGACGGAGTTACTTTGAACCATACGTCAAACCAATCACTACCACATGCATCGCAACTGATAGAAGTTCCCTCATCACTTGCTCCGTTAGTAGTATAACTGATACATTCTCCACCTAAATCTCCAGTAATATCAATGGCATCTCCGCAAACGTCGTTAGAGGGTTGAGCTGTTAAGGTTGTCGGCATCATTACAGCGCAAAATAAAGCTAACCCTAATAAATTATTTAACTTATTTAACATAAATTAATATTTTTGGTTTAATTTTACTTCAATGCTTTTAGGGGCTAAACTAGGATTGTGCACATAAAAGCTAGGAAGTGCATCACTCGGTATCTTATCTAAAACACTTTCTTTATTCAATTTATAATATTTAATCGCTTCTTCGGTGGTGGAATATACTTTTTGCTCAACACTTACTTTGCTTGTATCAACATATTCGATAATGACATATGATTTATTTAAAGAAATTTTTTCTCCTGCTTCAACAGTAGTAAAGAAGAAAAAAGACATGATTAAAGTAACGACGCCTAACCCACTGGCTAATGTTTTGCTACTAAACTTCCTTTTCATGCTTATTTGATTTATTATACACCGTGAGTTCAAATAGCAAACGCAACACAGAGTAATAATTTTGGGAGCGGAAATTT
>CAZIGO010000363.1:0-2199 GCA_964538595.1 uncultured Chitinophagales bacterium
GCATGGGTTTGGCGATAGTAGCAGCGATAAAGGGATATGATTGCATATTTACAACTAACGATAAACAATCGAAGCAGAAGATCGATATATTACGGGCGATGGGAGCGGAGGTGATCGTATGTCCCACCGATGTGCCTGCTGACGATCCCCGCTCGTATTACTCTGTGGCGGAAAAGAAGAGTGAAGAGATTGATAATTCGTTCTATGTCAACCAATACTTCAACCTATCCAATCAGAATGCCCATTATGAATTGACGGGACCGGAAATTTGGGAGGATACGGAAGGGAATATCGATCATTTTGTAGCCGGTGTCGGTACCGGCGGTACTATCTCCGGGACCGGTCGTTATTTGAAAGAGCAGAACCCCTCATTGAAAGTGTGGGGTATTGATGCCTATGGGTCAGCCTTAAAAAAATATCACGAAACCGGTGAATTTGATGAAGACGAGATATATCCCTATATTACTGAGGGTATCGGTGAAGATTTGATCCCTGATAATATTGACTTTGATGTAATTGATGGCTTTGAAAAGGTAACGGATAAAGACGGGGCACTCATGGCCCGTCGTATGGCCCGCGAAGAAGGTATATTTGCGGGTTATTCTGCCGGATCAACAGTGGCTGGCATATGTCAGTTAAAAGAACATTTTTCGGAGGATGATGTAATTGTCGCTGTTCTCCACGATCACGGAAGCCGATATGTGTCTAAGATCTATAATGACGAGTGGATGAAAGAACAAGGATTTTTATAAATCTATTAAAGCTATCGATTTTTTTATTAAATTTTAGCCCCAAAACTTTCTGCTTATGATCAATAAAAAAGTAGTGTTGATAAGTTGGTTGGCTTTAGTGCTGCTTACTGCTTGTGGTCAGCAGGGGGGTAAAAAACAGGGCGATGATTCCAAAGTCCAAAATCCCAAATCATTAAAAGAAACAGATACCACTAATTTGCCCAAAATATCATTTCATAATAAGACCTATGATTTTGGCAAGGTTAAAGAAGGAGAATCAGTGAAGCACGATTATATATTCACTAATTCGGGAAAAAGAAAATTGATTATTTCTAATACCAGTGCCAGTTGTGGTTGTACTGTTCCTTCCCAACCTGAATCGCCGGTACCTCCCGGGGCTACTGATACTATTAGTGTCAAATTCGACAGCAACGGAAAGTCCGGCCAACAACATAAAACCGTTACTATACATGCGAACACAATGCCAAAAAAGACAAAACTTCATTTAAAAGGTAAAGTGATCGATACTGAATCCTAATATTCCTAAAAAACGAAAACAGGACTTATGGAAAACTTTATGATTATATTGTTGATGGCCGGAGGAGAAGGAGGCCCCAGCCCAATGATTAACTTATTGTTTTTTGCTGCTATTATTGTGGTGATGTATTTTTTTATGATCCGCCCTCAAACTAAAAAAGCCAAAAAACAAAAGCGGTTTATTAACCAGGTGGAACGGGGAGATAACGTCGTTACTTCGGGAGGTATTCATGGTAAAGTGATCAAAGAACAGGAGAAGACTTTTATTATTGAAGTACAAGATGGTACCCGGTTTGAAGTAGAGCGTTCTGCTTTATCTATGGAAAATACGCAGGCTCATTACGAAAAGAATGATGATGACAAGAAGTCAAAGGAAAAGGACAGCTCCTCCTAAGGGTACATTAGTCTTTTTTGGATAGTTCCCCTACTGTTACGTGTACGTGGTTTTAAAGTTTCATAAGAAATAGCTACCTTAGTCCTTTCGTCTTTCGTTATCTATAATTTTATATATGCCGGACGATAAGGATTTCTTCCAAGTATTTCGACAACAGATCCGGGTTAGATTTCGTTATCTGAAGCGTAGATATTGGAGTAGAAAGAGTGTATGGATATTATTAGTTTGTATATTCATTGCTTCTCTCTTTTGGCTGTTGGATGCTCTCTCCTATCAATACAATAGCCAGATTGAGATACCGGTTCGATATCATAACCTGCCGCAGGATAAGCGGCTGATCAATGATTTGCCTAATTCATTACAGGTTAATGTGCAAGCGATCGGGAAAGATATTTTAACGTTACAGCTTTCCTCCCAATTTAATCCCTTGCATGTGAACGTGGGGAACGATTTGCGAGAAAAGTCATCAAACAAAAGTTTTTTACTTTCATCCGATTACCGTCGTGTGATTCAGCAGCGTACCGCTCCCAATCTTGA
>CAZIGO010000364.1:0-2187 GCA_964538595.1 uncultured Chitinophagales bacterium
CATTGTCGCTACGGCTGCTCCTTCGAGTCCCCACTGCGGTATTAACAGTGTATTTAATAGTATATTTAACCCCACCCCTAATCCCAAACCGGCCGCTAAATGCTTTTCATGCCCGGTCATAGAAAGAATATAAGCTACTGACCCCACCGAGAGGTTGACGACCTGTCCGATCATTAAAAACAACAACGCCAACCAACCCGTCTTAAATGAAGCGCCGAACAGTCCTAATATCCAATACCCCCCTCCCCCTAATATAACGACCCCCGGCAGCGACAAGAAAAATACCCACCGTATCGTTTTGGTCAGTAGATGCTGGAGTTGTTTTAGTTTATTTTGAGTATACAATTCACTGATCAAGGGAGCCAGGGCCGTATTAGTAACGCCCAATAACAGGGTTCCTATATTGACAATCCGCTTTGCAATATGATATATACCTACGGAGCTGGCCTCGTGTAAACTTCCTAACATCAGTACATCTACCCGTGACTCTAGCATTTGGAGCCCCCCAACTAACAAAAAAGCGAAACCACTTCTGAACCAAAGCCGGGAATGAAAACGCGCCTTTTGTTTTTTCAAGGGGGGCGGTAAGTAAATATAAGCCAGGGTAGCACTTACCAAAAACATAATAATAAAAGCTACTACATTAGCGCCTACCACCTGTTTTATAGAAAACGAAGGTAAATACATCAGCCCGATACCGACTATAAGCAAAAGAGAAGCAGGCCGAATGAGCCGTTCCGCCAGATGGCCGATCGTCGGCAATTGTAATCCCTGCAAAAAAGAGCGGTTGAGGGCAGTAAGAGCTAAAAAAGGAAGAGCGGCAATAGCTATTAATAAAGTGTTATGCAGTAAAGGGGCAGCCGGGAGATGAAGATAATATACGAGAAGGGTCATCACTACAACAGCTATACCGCCTCCCACCAGCACCAGTCCCCAGCTCCAATCCAATAGCCCTTTTAAAGTAGACCATTGTTGTTCCGTCCGGCATCGAGCCGTCTCCCTTACCAACAACGGTCCCATTCCCCATTGTATGATATGCCCTACCACCATTATCCAGGAAAAGGCATAGGTAAAAGCCCCATAACCATCCGGGCCAAATGTACGGGCGAGTATGAGACTGATAATAAAGGATAAGCCAATAAAAGCGCCCTCTAACCCCAATATCATCAATGATTGTTGCGAAATATACTGCTTTTCTTCAGTGAGGGCTTGCCCTGTCATATGCTGAACGGCTCTTCTGATACGGCGATTAAAGTAATGGCTTAACCGCTGCAGATAATATATAACGGTCCCCGGCCTCATGACAGTGCCCGTTTATATAAGCGCTGAAATTGCTCACCGATGACCTCGCGCGAAAAACGATTTTCCACTTTTTGTTGCAATGCGGTGGGCGAGTACGACGACCAATGTTGACACATATAGTGCATGGCCTGTGTTAAACTGTCGACATTGTTGCGTTCCACTAACTTCCCCTCCTGTTCAGACACGAATTCTTCGGGCCCTCCACATTTCGTAACGACCACCGGCGTACCAAACGCCAATGCCTCAGCCGTCACTACCGAAAACGTTTCAAAGCGACTATTCAACACAAAAAAGTGATGTTTCTGAAATAGTTCTTCCATATGCTCATTGGGTACATATCCATGGAAAAAAACATGCGTCCCATACAAATTGAGTTGTTTGGCTTTTTGAACCAGGTCCGATTTATCCGGTCCTACTCCAACATGATGTAATTCAAAGCGAGGGAATACTGCCACCAATTGTTTTACGGCCTGTAGTAATCCTGATATATTCTTCTGGCGGTCCCGAAGGTCAGAGACAGTTAAAGCTTTTACCGGATATACCGGGGGAAGGACGGGAGGAGGATCAGGCCCTTGTTCAACAACATTAGGGATAACTTTTACCGGTTGATGGACCAATCGATGTTCAGCCAATGACCGGTATAAAAAACGAGAAACAGTGGACACAGCATTAGCATTTTGGTAGATCTTTTGTATCCCCCATTTATTCAACCAGCCCATCCTATCATATTTTCGACTATAGGAGGAATAGCCCGTCCAATGCTCGGATATTACAAATGGAATATGTTGCCACTCTTTCAGTAGCCAAGCAATGCGACCGGCCGGATGAGCCACATGGACATGGACAAGGTCCGGTTCGCCTATTATTTGCTTTATCTTTTGCCAC
>CAZIGO010000365.1:0-2182 GCA_964538595.1 uncultured Chitinophagales bacterium
TTAGCTTCGGCGGTGGGGGATTTATTATCCTGAACAACATATTAATCGGTGGAGAAGGTCATGGAAGCCGCGAACAGTCCGTAGCCAGCAAAAATTATGAGTTGACCTTTTCCTCGGGTTCCGGCAGTTTTAACTTAGGGTATATGCTATGGAGTACAAAAGACATATTTCTATACCCTTATATTAGATTAGGAGGAGGTACGGTCGATTTAACGATTACCAATAAAAACAAAAAGTTAAACTTTACAGGTATTATGCAGCAGCCCGGTCAGAGTAGTCATTTGAGCAAACAAAGTTATTTCATTACTCCTTGTTTAGGATTCAGTTATAAGCCCTTACAAGGACTTCACCTCGGTTTACAAGTAGGATACAATTATGTATATACGGACCGTCCATGGCAACTTGATAATGTTACGCTCAATAACTACCCTACTGCGAATGTCGGCGGCCCTTTTATCCGGTTAATATTAGGAGGAGGGGGCTTCTAATTTAACATACTCTCTGCATTTAATACCAGAGCTTGAATTTATCGCTTATCCCTTTATTAACATTGGAAAATAAAATGGGAAACGAGTCTTTTAATTGTTGCTAAAACTCCTTAAATTGAAGCGCTATTCAAAGAATAAAAATTAATAATTATGGCATATGATTTAATTGTTATTGGTAGTGGTCCTGGCGGATATGCTGCTGCAATAAGAGCTTCCCAATTAGATATGGACGTAGGTGTGGTAGAATCAGAAGCGTTAGGAGGGATATGTTTAAACTGGGGGTGTATCCCTACCAAAGCCCTGCTCAAGAGTGCCGAAGTATATGAATATGTTCAACATGCTTCAGATTATGGTATCGATGTTTCCGATGTTAATGCGGATTTCCCGGCCATGGTTAAGCGCAGTCGTAATGCAGCTCAAAAGATGAGCAAGGGTATACAATTTTTGTTTAAAAAGAACGAGATCGATCACATTGAAGGATGGGGACGTGTTAAATCTCCCAATAAAGTAGAAGTAGAAAATGACGGTTCAACCGAAGTTTACGAGGCTGACCATATCCTTATAGCTACCGGTGCTCATTCCAAAGAATTGCCGAATATACCGCAAGACCAAGAAAATGTTATCGGTTATCGGCAAGCTATGGTTCTTGAGGAACAACCCGACTCGATGGTCGTGATCGGGGCCGGTGCTATAGGTTCGGAGTTTGCTTATTTCTATAACGCCATAGGTACTGAGGTCACCTTAATTGAATATATGCCGCGGATTGTGCCCGGTGAAGACCCGGATACTTCTAAAAGTTTAGAAAAATCCTTTAAGAAACAAGGAATTGACATTAAAACCGGAACAGCTGTAGAAGAAGTTGATACGTCAGGCAAAAAGAACAAAGTTACCTTTAAAGCCAATGATAAGGAGGAGACAATAAAGGCCGATGTAGTGTTATCTGCGGTAGGAGTTGAAGCCAATACGGAGGAAATCGGTTTAGATGCATTGGATATTGAAACGGAGAATGACAAGATCAAAGTCGACGAATTTTATCGCACCAATATCGATGGAGTTTACGCTATCGGCGATTGCATCGAAGGACCAGCTTTAGCACATGTGGCTACTCATGAAGGTATTACCTGTGTAGAGAAGATTACCGGTCAATCGCCCCTTCCTATAGATTACAATAACTTACCGGTATGCACATATTGTAAACCCCAAGTAGCTTCTGTCGGCTATACCGAAGAAGGAGCCAAAGATGCCGGATATGATATTAAAGTAGGGAAGTTCCCCTTTACAGCTTCAGGCAAAGCCGCTGCTGCCGGTTCTACAGAAGGTTTTGTGAAAGTAATTTTTGATGCTAAGTACGGGGAATGGTTGGGCGCCCACATGATCGGTGATAATGTCACAGAAATGATCGCAGAAGCTGTGGCTGCCCGTAAGCTAGAAACTACCGGCAAAGAAATTATAAAAAGTGTCCACCCCCATCCCACCATGTCAGAAGCGGTCATGGAGGCAACAGCAGATGCTTTTGATGAAGTTATTCACTTATAGCTATAATAGCATTTCTTTAACATTTTTGCTATATTATATGTTAAGAAAAGATACGTCTTCTATGAAGCGATACATTACTCTAATACTTGCCCTCATTATCGGTAACAGTCTTATGGGTCAATCTATTCCCAATCAAGATTTTGAAAACTGGACCCAAC
>CAZIGO010000366.1:0-2179 GCA_964538595.1 uncultured Chitinophagales bacterium
TAAGAGTGGTTGAGGGAGATATAAAACAGTAATACTTTTAGAAGTGTAAGATTAGTAATATTTGTTTGAGAAAAAAGGAAGTATAAGTTATGGTATTTATGTGAAAGAATATTAACTTTATAGTTAATCGAAAATGCTTGAATTATGCGTATTTCCTCTATTTTAACAATTTTCCTGCTTTTGATTAGTGGGATGGGCTTTAGCCAGAATTCCTGTAGTGGTTCTATGGACGTAACCAATTTAACAGATTGTATAAATGGACGAACCACAATAGGAGATGGCACCACAGGGTATATCAAGGTTTGTTTTAAGAAGGGAAGTGGTACTTTACAATGTGGGGGAAGTTGCCCAGGAGGGCAAAAATGTGATTTAATTAAAGTGGAAAATTCGGGCGGCTCTCACATTGACTATATTGCAGACTATGATAAGGGTTGTGTGACAGTAGATGTGAATGACGGGTATGCTGATCTTTGTATGGATGAATGCCCGGGCGGCTCAACCGGTAAAATTACCTGGACCACCGTTGATGGCGATGGACATGAAGTCTGTGGTGGAGGATGCAATAATGATAGTGATTGCCCGGGAGAGGCTACCTGTACCAACAGTACTTGTGATTTCTGCGCTACTCCCGGCTGCTCTGATAATGATTGTATGGCTAATGCCAAAGAAATCGATTATTGTGGATTTTCTTACCAGGGTTCTACCGATGGATATACGAATTATGGACAATATTTGGGGGGATTAAGAAGTAACTTGGATTGTAATACTTCCACCAGTCCTTCAGGGAGTGATGGGGAAGATGTAAGTTATTCTATAGAAAACGACTCGTGGTTCAAGTTCTGCCCTCAAGATACCGGTACCTGGGAGGTAACTTTTGAAGTCGATACGAATTATGAAAATGACAATGGGGCCCAATTAGCTATATTCCAGGGCCATTTGGGGAATTTGCATACGCGTTTTGACCAGTATAGTAATAAAGGGAATGAAGGCGCTACTTACACGACTTCCTTTTCCATAACAGATACCTCTGACTGTGTGTATATGAATGTCGATGGATATGCCGGCGATCAAGGCGACTATACATTGAGTGTACAGTGTACTTCCTGCCCCAGCGGTTGTGCCCTGGATGTCGCCCTTTCTTCTTTTAATGCTAAAAAAATAGATGAGGGGGTACGCTTAAACTGGTCGGTGGCTTCAGAAAATAAGCATGATTATTATGTGGTACAACGATCACAAAATAGCGAGGAGTATTCGTCCCTTCAAACAATACCCGCGACAAGTGGTGACGCCTATTCTAAACGATACAAATATATTGATCGCTCTCCGCACAAAGAGGATAATTATTATCGCTTAAAAATGGTAGCGCCCGATGGTAGTATTTCTTACTCTAAAGTTATCGGATTAGATAATAGTGGGGGTGTGAACCAAGACAGGATAGATATCAGTCAACTTTCCACTATTGAAAATAAAGGATATCTCAACATCAATGCTCGTTCAGCCGGGAAAGGAGTCGTGAAAATATTTGACGTGACGGGCAGTACTGTTTATTCTAAACAGGTTTCTTTAGTGAGGGGCAATAATCATATTCAACTGCACTCGCTTCACGATTTATCCCGCGGCATGTATGTTATTGCCGTAAGAAAGAATAACCGTGTAGTCAGGAAGAAATTTGTAAAATAGACCACACAGTTCATCCGATAAGGGATAGTGTGAGCTTACCTGGCCCACTTTTTCTCTTCACCTCCGTATTAAGCTTTGACAGGAAATAAGTTGTATTAATAAGGTCCCTGCTTCCTGTACTGCAAAATATTCAACATTGCCCTTCCAGATTTGTCATTTATGGGGAGGAGGAACCCGCTACATTGATAAAGAGGGGCGGACTGGAATTTTCGGTGTTAACGGTCCCGCCGGCGCGTAACGCCTAGAAGTACGGCCATCCCGGGAGCTGTTATCCGTTTTTAATATGCCGGTCTCCTCTATTTCAGATCATCGGAGAAATGGCCCCCGTGTTTTCCCCGGTCGAATTTTTCTTTGTTAAAAGCGTCGGATTTTCCTTTGGGGATAGTTAAACTCTCCCAATCGCTACCTTTGATCATTTTTGCCAAGTAAACGATTTGCCCAATGTGATAGGAATAATGTGCCAATTGCCGGTTTACCGCTTCCACGATGGAATGCTCTT
>CAZIGO010000367.1:0-683 GCA_964538595.1 uncultured Chitinophagales bacterium
CATTTCCGTCAGCGGTCAATATATGATGCACTTAGGTCATGATCTAAGAACAACAATATCGGATAATGATGTGCAAATCGAATCGCGTGAAGGAGCAAACTTAGAAGCGCATTTACTTTTTACCGTAAGTTTGAACTATAAATTGATAGAACTGTGGTAAATCGACTCATCTTCTGTGTCTTTATGTTATCGACTGCTTTGTTGAGTGTAGCTCAAGAAGATACTACGCAAGAGGACTTCAGCAAATGGGGCAAAGTGCAATTGCAGGGTACCATTGCTCCTGAAATTATGACCGAACGAGACCGTACTAATATTTATGTACACGGGTTGTTAAACATATATTTTAGTGAACGAGTGGCGTATTTTGCGGACACCTATTATTATGTGGATAACCAAAGCGAAACTTCGCAAAACCCCGATATTTTAAGTGCTTACAGTACGTTTTCGGGATTGACGATCCATTTCAACCGAAAACAACGACTTGACCCCTATTTCAGTTTACAACCGGGAGCCGCTCTGATGCGTTTACAATCCGAAAATAGACAAGATCCCACGACAGTGGTAGACCCTATGGTAGCGGGAGGAGTGGGGGTCAATTATTTTTGGAAAAAGTACCTTAACTTTTTTGCCCTCACCAAATATGTCTATGGTCTACATCTCTCTCCTCAATTCTCGCCTTATCG
>CAZIGO010000367.1:693-2174 GCA_964538595.1 uncultured Chitinophagales bacterium
AATTATAACCCGCCTTTTGGTTGGAGCAAACAATCAGGAGCCGTTCTGCTGTCACTTGCTTTACTAATTTATAATACCACTGTCGAGCCGCTGCATCTAAGTTACTGAGCGGTTCATCCAAAAAAACAATAGAAGTATTCGAAAGTAAAGCCAATCCTAATCGAACTCGCTGAAGCATACCCGAAGAAAAGTGTTTCAGTGATTTATCGGCAGCCGATTGCAATTCCATATATTGGACCACATCATAGGTGCTTAAACCGGGCAAAAAAGATTGGAATTTTTCGTGAAACCGAACATTTTCTCGTAAAGTAAACTGCTCTAAAAGCTGTAAATAGGGGGCGGCTATACTTATATACGCATAAAATTGATCAGGCGAAAGTAAAGTGTGATCTTCTGTAATATAAGCTATTTTACCGGCCGAGGGCGTAAGATGACCGGCCAATACCCGAAGCAACGTAGTTTTACCCGAACCATTAGGACCTAACAAGGCATAACGGGAAGAGCTATGAAAAGTAAAAGTTACATTACGAAAGATCCAACGGTAATTGAAGTGCTTACCGATTTGCCGGCACTTAATTTTCATGATTAGTTTGATACCCTTTCATAATACCTCGCTCTGAATCGCGAATAAATCTCAGCACTTCCTGTCGTTCTTCGGAGTCGGGCAGTTCTTTTTCAATTAAATGGACGGCTTCCTTCACGTTATCATTTTTAACGTAAAGCGTTCGATAAATATCCCGAATACGGTTGATGGTCTTTTTCTTAAATCCCCGCCTGCGCAAACCCACCGAGTTAATACCGGCAAAGCCAATGGGCTCACGGGCAGCTTTGGTATAAGGAGGTACGTCTTTGCGTACCAAGCTCCCACCCGATATGAAGGCATGCTTACCAATATTTACGAACTGATGTACTGCGGACATGCCTCCAATAATGGCATAGTCTTGTACAGTGATGTGCCCCGCCAAATTGACGGCATTCGATAAAATACAATGTTGACCAACATCACAATCATGAGCCACATGCACATAAGCCATCAAAAGTACATCGTCTCGTACCACTGTTTTATGTTGAGCTTTCGTTCCTTTATGAACGGTAACATATTCCCGAACAGTAACATTATTCCCAATAAACGTTTCGGTCTCTTCCCCTTCATACTTAAGGTCTTGAGGAATAGCGGAGATAACGGCTCCCGGAAAAATTTGACAGTTCTTACCGATACGGGCACCATCAAAAATCGTAACATTCGGGCCAATCCAGCTGCCGGCTCCGATCTTTACATCTTCATGAATGGTAACAAAAGAATCGATCGTTACATCATCTGCTATTTCAGCATTCGGATGAATTTGTTGCATGGATTTATGATTACTCACCTTCTTTCTCTTTTTTTGATATTTGAGCCATCAGCTTGGCCTGGGTAGCTATTTTATTCCCGACATACGCCTTCCCTTCCCTCTGTACTAATCCTCTTAGTATAGGATGGG
>CAZIGO010000368.1:0-334 GCA_964538595.1 uncultured Chitinophagales bacterium
CTATAATCAGAATAGATGATGGAGGAGCAGCCCACTCGGTATTACAGCTTTCCATTTTCTTTATCTCACAAATTTTCATAATGCCCGTAACAATTCGCCAAAACCCCAATATCCCCCCTTTTTGTACGTGTCAATGAGCCGGTGTTTTTGAGTGATGCAGCTGGAATAAAAACCACTTAACTTGCCCGATAATTTTTTCGGGTTTTCCTTTACCGGCTAACGGGTGTTCACCCTCGTCAATCGCTAGAATAACTTATCCTAAGTGGGCTAGCAGGGTGTCATCATCGCTCTGTCGCTCTTCACTATTAAAACATCCCCTGTTTTTGTATTTTGG
>CAZIGO010000368.1:344-2162 GCA_964538595.1 uncultured Chitinophagales bacterium
AGTGATGCAGCTGGAATAAAAACCACTTAACTTCCCTGGTAGTTTTTCGGGTTTCCTTTATAACGGGTTTTGGGTGTTGTCAATCAATATGATGACTTATCTTAAACGGGCTTAACAGGGTGTTACAATCGCTCTGTCGCTCTTCACTATTAAAACATTCCCTGTTTTTGTATTTTGGTATCAAACGGTGGAACCATGCCCAACCACATACGGCTTTCCCAGCCTCCGGGCGACCAGTTAGGCCCCCAGCTCTGGGAAATCATTGAAGCCATCAAAAAAATCAAGCAATACGAGGAGAAGACGGAGGTCCTTATTCATTTTGATGAGATCTCCTTTGTCCACCCTACGTTTATTTTAGCTTTCACCAGTATTATGGAGGTGTTGAAGGAGTGGGATTACGAAGTCACCTGGACGATTAGTAGCCGTATCAGCGCATATTTGCAAACGATTCGCTTTCCCCACGGGCTTCAACCGGATCAAGACTCATCCTGGGAAGCCGTTCTGGAGGGTTATGAAAACAAAAACTATCTCCCGATTATTAATTTTCCGGCTGCGTCCGATCCAACATCGATAGAAATGCGAGAAGCGGTCTTCAGTAAGCTTCATCAACTGTTGGTTCAAAATATGCGACTTCCCGAGAATTATAAAAGTCCTGTCACTTACCTTATATCTGAAATTACTAATAATATTGTAGAGCATGCCGGGGTCGATCGAGGATGGTTGACAACTCAGTATTATCCGGCTAAACAATTCCTGGATATCTGTATAATAGATAATGGGAAGGGACTGAAAACCGTTTATCAAGAGCACGGCTATCAGGAGGTTAATAAAGATACGACTGCGATACAAAAAGCGATGAAAGGAATATCCACGAAAAGTGCGGAAAGAGGGTTCGGTTTATCCACCTCCAAAGAAATGATCGTGAACGGATTAGAGGGAAGTTTTGTTTTAATGACAGGAAAAGGGATGTTGATTAATAATCAACTAACAGATTTACCGGTACATTGGCCGGGAACCTTTGTAACACTTCGTCTCCCGAAAGGAAAAAGAAATTTTCAATACACTGAATATATTGAATAACTTAAAATGGCGGTTGAATTAGCAAAATATCAGTAAATTTTGTTAAATTGTGTGTATGATGAGCTATCAAAAGAACGATATCATCCTCTACTTAGCCCGTCACTTTGGCGAGAAAGTAAGTTCACGGATGGCCATCCGTCATTTAATAAACTCCTCAGATGTAAAAGAGATGGAACGGGTTATTATTGATTTTAATGACGTCTCTTTTCTCTCGCATTCTGCGGCCGATCAGTTACTGAAGGAACGAGAACGGTTAGAGCAACAAGCCTGTCCCGCCAAAAGCGGGGAAAGTAAAACGGTCACTTTCAAAAATGTGAGTGCATCGGTACAAAAACTTTTAGAGGCCGTCCGAAAGACCCGTCAATCCAAAGAGCGGGAGACTTCGGAACTCAAAGAGTTTCGTTATGATACGCAGCAGGAGTTGAAAGACTTTATAATGCAAGTATAGGGCCCAGCCAAATTATCTTCGGTGCTCTTTATTCTTTTGGTGATCTATGTAATAGCAGGCGTTCCAGTTCTTGTGCTGCAATCTTGATTTCACGTACTTTCCCGATCCGTAATACATCAATCAGTGCCAACAGTTTGTACAGTTGCTCATCTTCATTTACCGCTTTTACTTGGTTGCGGTAGAGGGGCTCAACCGCCAAACCGCGGGTATCCCCTTTAACATCCGACCAAACGTAGGGTTGCTCGCTCTGTATGTGCTGCTTCATAAACGGGTGAGCGTGGGCGGTCGGT
>CAZIGO010000369.1:0-662 GCA_964538595.1 uncultured Chitinophagales bacterium
AGCAACTATAATAATTCGTATGCCCCCAATGGAAATTACGGGTATTCAGGAGTAACCCATTCTGATTTAAGTAGTTGGCAATCAGGCACTTCATTTGGAGACAGTAGTTTATCAGTATCCCCTGGATATCTAGGAAAAGATGACTTACATACTTGCGAAGATTCGTTGGATGGTGCAGCATTACCTTTAGATTCCGTTCAGTGGGATATTGATGCTAACTCCCGCGATACATCAAACCCGGATATTGGCGCTGATGAGTATTTCAAGGAGATTCAGTAACGTTGGGCAATATACAAGGAGGAAAAGCCGATTATATGTGGTCCAATGGAGATACTAGCTCTGCCCTTGAGGTGGTGCAGCCGGGTACTTATTCAGTTACGGTACAGTCTGATTGTGGTACGGCAATGGATAGTGTGATAGTGGAAGATCTGGAAAATCCTGATGCAGCATTCAACTACGATCCCCAAAACTCCACAGTTTATCTAGAGAATAGAGCTACTTACGCCGATAGCTTTTATTGGGACTTTGGCGATGGGTATACTAGCACGAAGGAAGATCCCTTCTTGCATATTTATGATACGACGGGAACCTATACCATCACTTTTATAGCTATGGGAAGATGTGGAGCTGATACAACTACTGAAACTATCGATATTACTACG
>CAZIGO010000369.1:672-2153 GCA_964538595.1 uncultured Chitinophagales bacterium
CATCGAGGAAAAAACAGCAGTAGATTTTGAGATTTACCCTAATCCGGCAGATCAAGGGGAGTTTAATTTAGTATTGCCTCCATCTTTTAATGGGGAGACTCGGCTAGAAATACTAAATGTCACAGGTGAGAAAGTATATGATGAAACGCTTTCATCTAAAAGAAGAAATAAACAGCAATACTTCATAAAAGCCCCCTTAAGTGGAGGCGTTTATTTTGTGAGACTCGTAACGGAAGAGAAAAGCACAATGAAAAAACTTATAATAAATCCTTAATAGGAAAATTAATATTGTGAATAGTTTTTCGTATACTATTTTTCGTAATTGGATTTCGAAGTACTTTGGTTATTACTTACTTTAAAAGACTATAGTTGATTTAAGCTGTATGATTTATAAATATTTAAAAAAGTGTTTTTGGCTGTTATTGGGTGGTTTATTATTATCTTTTTACCCTTCACAGCAAGCCTCGGCTACACACTATATGGCCTCTGACTTAATATATGAATGTATTGATAGTTGCCGCTTCGAGGTTACTTCTAAAGTGTATCGTGATTGTGAAGGGTCTTCCTTTGTCGATGGTGATGTGACTATCTCCTCCGCCTCTTGTGGGGAAAGCATTTCGGTAGACATGTCTGTCGTGGACACTTTAGATGGGGTGGATGTCTCGCAAGTTTGTGATCCTTCCTTGGATGAGTGTAATGGAGGTACATTCCCCGGTACAGAAATTTATGTATTCCGAGATACCGTCAATGTCTGTGCGCAGTCATCAGGTAGTGGTTTTTGCGATGATTGGGTGATTACGTGGGAAGACTGTTGCCGTAATTATGATATAGACAACATTACAAATGCATTTTTATACTACTGCTGACAATGGTAATCAAAGTTGTAACAATAGTTCCCCAGCGTTCACTGTGTTGCCCACCCCATATATTTGTGATAGCCAAAAGTTTTGCTATAGTTTTGGGGCCGTAGACCCCGATAAAGATTCACTGGTTTATTCTGTTGTTCCTCCGAAGGGTGATGGCGGAAGTGATTTGTCTTATAAAACGCCCTATACCCCTAGTGAACCACTGCCGACAGGTGGGTCGTTTAACTTAGACAGTACAACGGGAGAAATGTGCTTCACTCCTACTGATACCGGCCAGTTTGTTGTGGCTGTTAAAATTGAAGAATTTAAAAATGATAGCGAGAAAGTTGGAGAGACCCATCGTGAAATGCAAGTGATTGTTGAGGACTGTAATAACCTTCAACCTCAGTTTGATAGCATTTCTAATGTAACAGGGGGGAGTCAACGGGACACATCAAGAATATTTGATGTATGTCCTGGGACTACGTTGGATTTCGATGCTCATTTTAGTGATGGCAATCCGAGTGATACCATATATATGACCTCTAATATTTCAACTGCTATACCTTCAGCCTCTCTCACCGACAGTGGTGAAAACCCCCTCATAGCTAACTTTAACTGGACCCCTACTGTTAA
>CAZIGO010000370.1:0-2145 GCA_964538595.1 uncultured Chitinophagales bacterium
ACTTTCTTTTTTCGTTTGTTGTTCGGTCCGTTTATTAAGTTTTTCCCGTTGTTTTGTTATCGCTTCATCTTCTATTTTTTCAAATAATAGCTCCGGTTCCTCTAATACATGACCAGGGGGCAATAAATCTTTCTTTCCCAATTGGTCCCAATGGATTTGTTCTTCCGACAATTGCAACATTTTTTGTAGCTGTTGGGCAGCAAAAGGTAAAAAAGGTTCCATCGCTATAGCTAAGTTGGCTGTTAGTTGCAAAGAAAGATTTAAAATAGTCGCTACGGCAGCTTCATCTTCTTTAATTAACTTCCAGGGTTCCGTTACAGTCAAATATTTATTGCCCTTACGAGCGATGGTCATCATAGCTTCCAACGCTTCTCGCATCCGATACTCTTCCATGGGCTGTTCAATCCGGTCAGCAATTTGGGGAAACTCTGCCCTCATTTGTTGGTCCACTTTCTTATCGGTGGATGCTTGAGCTTCAGGTACTACACCGTCAAAATATTTTTGAGTCAACACGAGGGTACGATGCACAAAGTTCCCCAATATCCCCACTAACTCACTGTTATTGTGGGCTTGAAACCCTTTCCAAGAAAAGTTATTATCTTTCATCTCCGGCATATTAGCACATAAAGAGTATCGCAGTACATCTTGCTTATCCGGGAAATCTTCTAAATACTCATGTAACCAAACCGCCCATCCCCGAGAAGTAGATAGCTTCCGTCCTTCGAGATTCAAAAATTCATTGGCCGGTACATTATCCGGTAATATAAAGTCGCCATGGGCTTTAAGCATAGCCGGGAATATAAGGCAATGAAACACAATATTATCTTTCCCGATAAAGTGGATCAGCGAAGTATCCTCGGTCTGCCAATACTTTTTCCAATCCTTATTTTCCCGTTCTGCCCAAGCTTTTGTTGCCGAAATATAGCCGATCGGGGCATCGAACCAGACGTACAACACCTTATCCTCCGCCTCCTCTAATGGCACCGGTACGCCCCATGGCAGATCGCGGGTCACTGCCCGGGGCTCCAAATTTTTATCTAACCATGATTTGCATTGTCCATAGACGTTGGATTTCCAATCCGACTGATGACTGTGGATCCATTCCTCCAACCACTTGTCCTGATACTTATCGAGCGGGAGGTACCAGTGTTTCGTTTTTCTTCGTTCTGGTTTTTTTCCACTCAAAGCGGAATAAGGGTCGATCAAGTCATTAGGACTGAGGCTGGTACCGCATTGTTCACACTGATCTCCATAGGCTGCTTCATACCCACATTCTGGGCATGTACCGACAATATACCGATCTGCCAAGAACTCTTCATACTCCGGATCGTAATATTGTTTTTCCACTTTTTCTATAAACTCTCCTTTCTCATAAAGTTTTGTAAAAAAATCGGAGGCTGTTTTATAATGAAGTTCAGAAGAGGTACGATGGAAGATGTCAAAATCGATACCTAATTTTTCAAAGCTTTCTTTATTCAGAGCATGATAATGATCAACGATCTTTTGGGGAGCAACGCCTTCCTTTCGAGCCCGCAGTGTAATGGGAACCCCATGTTCATCAGAGCCACAAATAAACGCCACATCTTTCCCTTTCAAGCGGAGGTATCGAACAAAAATATCGGCCGGTAGATAGGCACCGGCTATATGCCCGATATGTAGCGGGCCGTTGGCATAGGGTAATGCAGCCGTTATGGTATACCGTTGAGGTTGAGCCATGTTGCTGGAACGATTTGTCGAAGCAGGCCAAGGGGCTAAATCCTTGTCCTACCCTTTCGGTAAATTGCTCAGCAATAATTATCTTGCACAGCAAAGATAATAAAACTTCATCATCTTAAACCACAATTCCCTGTGAAAGTCCACTATCCTCCATTTCTTCAACAAGGCGACACGATCGGTATTATCAGTACCGCTCGCAAGATAAAACGGTCGACACTCCCTCCTGCCTTATCAATATTCGAACAATGGGGGCTCAATGTTAAATTAGGCCAAACGATCGGGGAGCAGCATCATCAGTGGGCCGGTGATGAAAAAACGCGGGCGGAAGACTTACAACATATGATCAATACACCCCAAATAAGGGGTATTATATGCGCCCGGGGCGGCAATGGAACATTAAAAATTGTTGATGATATTGATTTTTCCCCC
>CAZIGO010000371.1:0-2135 GCA_964538595.1 uncultured Chitinophagales bacterium
CTCCTGTACCACTTCGATATCAAAGTTTGAATGAAACTTTCAGGGGCAGTAGAGTGTCCAATGGTCGTAAATTTGGAGTGTTGAGCGGTAAATGGCGCGCATCCCCTATTCACCCAAAATATTAGTTTCATTTGAATAATACACTTAAATTCAATAAAATGACCCAATGCCCCGGGTTCGGCTGGCTTAAAGGGATAATACAACAATTTTTGGGGCAAGCGTCACTTAGTATTACTGTCGAAAGTAATAAAGAAACAGTTAAATTTCCACATAAACCTGACTGCAGCTGTCGGGGCCTATCCTGACTGTCCCCATATCAGGGTTAACACTGCCCGGGGGAGCAGCTGAATACTCATAGGAGCCCGGCCGCAAGTCAAAGACAAGGGCATTTGTGCCTTCACAGGAAGGAGCGGTTTGGTGTTTATTCGTGATCTTTCCATCTTTCGAGTCGGTATTGTAGTATAGGTCAACGTAAACATCCACATATCCTAAAATAGACAAACTATCGGTCCAAAACACTACTTTCCCATTCCGACGAGCCTCTAATAACTTGGGGGTACATTGACTTTCCTCAATTTCAAAAGTACCTTCCCATTCATAACCACTGGTATCATAAGCCCGAAACTCATAGGTGCCTCTTTCCTCTCGGTAGGTTACGGCTTTATTTGAATCAATACAAGAACTCGGGGCTTGATCATAATACTGGTCAATCTGTCCAATTTCTTGGTATCGATTATTGGGATCGTTAGGATAAGGCACCTCTACCGTGATCGGGCCGGCCTCATTAACCGTATCTGTCCAAAACATCACTATGCCCTCCTTATAAATACAGCTTTTATCACTATGAGTAGCTTCCGGGTCATAGTTAATGGCCTCCTCATCCATACATCCATAAATGACATCACAATTTTTCCCTCCTGTACGCGTATTATAAGTTTCACACTTCGTACAACCCGAGAAATAAAAGAGGGGACCTCCAACCCCAAACATAAATAGAAGGGTGAATAAAATTTTGTTGCTGCTCATTACAGATCTCATTGTTTTGTAGCTTTATATTCTACCATTGCCGTTTTCCCCGTACTGACAAGAGTGGTAATTAACGTGCCGGAAACCTCATTAGGCGAAGTAAATCTGCCCATCAAGTCAATAGTTTTATGTACGAAACCATTCTGAGTACTATGAAAATCTACATCAAAACTATCAGTTTCCACTTTACCGTAACACCGTCCTTCGATGTGCGCATCCACTGTCCATGTCTCGACATCCATCATAACAATACACTGCCCTTTGAATCCTTTATTATTAATTATAAATTCAATGGGTTTACCATGTTTGGTTGTTCCTTTCCAGGTTCCTTCATACTGCCGCTCTTTACTACAGTTATTGAACAATAATCCGATAAAAAGGCACAATACAGGAACAACTTTATAATAATCCATTGAATTGTATTACTATTTTTAAAATTTAGTAATTTACTTTATAATTAAATTTAAGAATTTTTTTTATTAAAATTAAATAGCAACAACAGTGCATAACTGTATATTTTCTCTATTCCAATGATGTCAAGAGATGTAAAAAATTTACGAGAGTTTTATGTCGTTCATACAATGATAATCGGTTATATTTTCTCATGGCAACTATTTGTTTTTAACTCAAGGGAAGTTAATCATGCATTGAAGGCATCATCTTTTTGTTTTACAAATAAAAGCTTGGGTTTCCTCATCAAATATTTTTCCTTTGTATTTTGATTTATCTGGTAAATCAGGATTCCTTGGTCTTAAACTAATATTCTCCGATTTCTCTTGCGTCTGAAGAGTATTATCAATAGAAGCACCCATACTCGATTGCCCCATCTCCATCTGCTCTTCCATCATGTTTACCATAGCTCCGGCTGAAAATATAGCTGACTTGACAGTAGCCATTCCGCTTGATGAACTCCCAAAAGTAGCACATTGAACAGCACAAGCAGCTAAACCCCCATCCGGGTCTATCATGATGGTCGGCTCATCGCCCATGCCTACATACGGGCTGTGGTACTGGTTGTACAGGTCGGTGGATGGCCAGCGGGCTAAGTTGCCTAGCCAGTACCGCAGGCCGAAGTTGTTCATGTTCGTCTCCTTGTCTTTATACTTGCC
>CAZIGO010000372.1:0-1168 GCA_964538595.1 uncultured Chitinophagales bacterium
GGGACTGTTGTTGCTGCTCGTTATGCTAAATACAATGGTAACTTTGTAAAAATCCGACATAATAGCGTACATACCACTCAATACCTTCATCTTTATAAAATCGCTTCCGGAATAAAACGGGGGCAAAAGGTAGAACAAGGGCAAACGATCGGTTACGTAGGTAGTACCGGATTAGCCACAGGCCCTCATCTTTGTTATCGTTTTTGGAAGAATGGCCGACAAGTCAACCCTCTTACTGTTGATGTGCCCCCTTCCACCCCTGTCAAAGAGGAATATCGCTCCATATTTGAAAATAAAAAAGCCCAAATAGTAAGTCAATTAGACAGTATAACGTTTTCATCTTCTGGAACCCCCAATATTTAACCCCCAACCGATATACACTTCCCCCATCTTTTTTCGTTAATTTTGTATCGGTATGAGAAAGTATATTCTTTTTTCTTTTATAGTACTTTTTTCCCCCTTTATTTTATGGGGCCAACCTCAAGCTACGATTTATGGCACAGTAGAAGATGAAGCGGGAAATAAACTGCCGGCCGTCAATATTTCAATTATTGGGGGGAGCGCAGGAACCGTTACGGATTCCACTGGTCAATTTAAACTCAACATTCCCGCATCATCAGAAGTAATTATCGGCTTTTCTTATGTGGGCTATAATATTGAACGCCGGGTCGTGAAGCTAGCGAAAGGGGAAGAACGAGAATTAAATGTTACACTTCAGTCAAAAGGAATTGAGCTAGAGGAAATAAAAGTCAAGGGCCGCAAGAAAGATCGGGACAAAATTAGCACTCATAACATATCACCACAAAAAGTGAAGCAATTACCAGCTGCTACTCAAGGGGTGGAAGGCGTTATTAAAACATTACCCGGTGTTGCTTCTAATAACGAATTAAGTTCGCAATACTCTGTAAGAGGGGGGAATTTTGATGAAAATTTAATTTATGTTAACGATTTTGAAATTTATCGTCCTTTTCTGGTGAGTAGCAGCGAACAAGAAGGATTAAGCTTTATCAACCCTAACTTAGTGAAAAATATTGATTTCTCTACAGGGGGGTTTGTCCCCCGCTATGGTGATAAGATGTCATCCGTACTGGATGTCACTTACAAAACACCTGACAGCTTTGGGGGCTCTGTAACAGGTAGTTTACTAGGGGGAGGGTTACATCTTGAA
>CAZIGO010000372.1:1178-2133 GCA_964538595.1 uncultured Chitinophagales bacterium
CAATATTTACTGAACAGTCTAGAGGTTGAAGGGGAGTATCAGCCCGTATTTACGGATATTCAAACACATTTAACTTATGATCTTGCTGATAATTTAGAGTTAGGTTGGTTAGGGTACTATTCCCATAATAAATATCAACTTATCCCTGAGGATCGTGAAACGCGATTTGGAAATATTAAAATGGTGCGCAACTTTAAAGTCTTTTTTGATGGCCAAGAAGTAGATAAATTTATTACGGCACAATCCGGGCTTTCCCTTAAACATGAAGTCTCTGATAAACTTACGCTAAAATGGCTGGCTTCCGGATATCGAACGAACGAACAAGAAACGAGTGATATTACGGGTGAATACTTTTTAGATGCTGTAGAGAGCGACCTGGGAGATGAAGACTTTGGACAAACTTTGTATAGTTTGGGAGTAGGCAGCTATCAACGATGGCACCGAAACTTTTTAACGGCTACTGTCGGTAATATAGGTCATCAAGGGGAATACATACAGGGCAGTCACTTTTTAAAATGGGGCGTACGGTACCAACACGAAGTGATTGATAATCAAATTAATGAATGGCTGCGCCGGGATTCGGCCGGCTACTCGCTACCCTTTTCTGATACGGCGGTAAACTTGTCTGAAGTCAGAAAATCAAAAATACATTTGAGTTCAAATCGCTATACCGGATATATACAAGATGAGTGGGTTATCGAACCTTTTTATGAGATGATACTTACAGGGGGAGCTCGATTTCATTACTGGGATGTTAACGATCAATTTTTATTAAGTCCACGGGTACAATTTTCAATGAAACCGCGATGGCAAGAAGACATTACCCTCCGTTTAGCTAGTGGCTATTATTTTCAACCACCGTTTTACCGGGAGTTGCGGGACCGTGAAGGTAATATCAACAAAGATGTTAAAGCACAAAAATCGATACATTTCGTTGCTGGCGGCGACTGGGAGT
>CAZIGO010000373.1:0-2109 GCA_964538595.1 uncultured Chitinophagales bacterium
AAAATACAAGAAATTACCACTTCGGGAAAAGCCGAGGAGATGATGTCTAAGACTCGCTCTGCACAAACAAAGAAAGAAGTTAAGTTAATTAAAAAATATCTTAAAGAACATGACATGAACGCTGAATCCACTTCCTCTGGGCTTCACTATATCATAAAGAAAGAAGGAAGTGGGAAAAAACCGTCGCCTAATGATGTGGTTCGGTTGCATTACAAGGGTAAAATATTAAACGGAGATGTATACTCCTCTACACGACAACAAGGAGGACCTATTGAATTTAAGGTTAAAAATCTGTTCCCGGGATTGAAGGAGGGAGTGTTGCAACTGAAAGAAGGAGCAGAAGCAAAATTATTTATCCCTTCTCCTTTAGCTTTTGGAGAAAAAGGAAATGATAAAGTCCCTCCCAATACTACCATGGTATTTGACGTTCGATTACTGAAAGTTATGAACGGAAATACAAGTAGTTAGCTTCTTCATTTAAATAAATAAATTATGAAGTATATGAGATTTCGATATGTCCTTTCGATAATGTGCTTGGCTGGTATTTTAATGATGAGTTGCCAAGGCAAAAAGCAACAATTGAAAAAGAAGATAGAGAAAAAAGAAACTAAACTGTATAGTGATACGGCCCAGCAAAATTTTAATATTGACCGGGCTCATACTACTGCCAAATTATATCGCCAATATGCCCGTGAATTTCCGCAGGATTCTATAGCCCCGAAATACCTGTTTAAAGCTGTTGAACTATATAAGTTTATCGGGAAATATGATGTTGCATTAAAAGTCTTGGATTCCTTATATCAGGAATTTCCCGATTATGATAAACGTCCTTATTGTCTGTTTTTACAAGGATTTATTTATGAGAATAATTTAAATGAACTGAATAAAGCCCAACAAAAATACCAAACCTTTTTAAAGAAGTATCCGGATCATAAATTACGGGATGATGTAAAGTTTTCACTTAAAAATTTAGGACGATCTCCTAAAGCAATTATTGATTCCTTAGAAAATAAAAAAGAACAATCGAAAGCTCCTGTCGATTCTTCTGGTAGCGCTTCCTGAAATTATCCATCAGGAATTTTGTTGATCACTGTCATAGATAAGGACGTAATTACCATTTGCTTTTAGTTTATAGGCAGTAGGGAAGATTGTTAGAAATGTGTTCTCATAAAAAGCGCTTGTTTCTTCATTATCTAGGCGATTGTATAGGAAAAGCCCCTTATTGTTAATTAATGATTTGATTTGATTTAGAAATTCCTCCGTTTCGAACTTTTGAGGAATCTTGTTATCCAAAAAGATATCCATGACAATTAGATCAAATTTTTTATTGCATTGTTTAATAAAATCGAAAGCGTCTGAATGGATGAGGTCGATTTTTTCTAAAGCTTCTGCGGTAAAATAACGTTGAACCAACTCAATAATTTTGGGGTCCTTTTCTACTCCCGTAATCGTGAAATCTTCTTTATACTGTTGCAGTAAGGGATATACGCTTCCCAACCCAAATCCTAAAGATAATACTTTTTGCACAGGTCGATGGGCAAGATCTAATTTTTTAAATGATTGTTGTAAAGAAGTGTACCGTGTGCCAAAGGAATAGACGCAGTTATCAGTTAATAATTTATATTCCCCTTTATCGTAACAAATTTCAAGATGAGGGTTCGTTTCACTTTCAACTTGTTCTATGCGAAGCGGGAGAAAGTAGCTGAGCCATCGTTGGACACTCCGGGGTATGGACATTATAAGTTAGTTTTATCATTCCTTTATTGAGAATAGCAAATATAAGATAATAGTCAGTTAAATAGTAGTTATGGTGTTGGCTATATTGTCTGCTTAAACATTATTAATGAAATTGAGCTAGGGTAGAGCTATTTTGAAAAGAGGTTAAATCAAAATATTTATTGCCTCTTTTTCCTCGTACTCTTAATTTTTACTGATCGTTCTCTTCCTCATCCCCATTGAATAAGTTGGCTTTATTCTCCGTGTGATTGAGGAGCCGTTGTATATTTTCCCGGTGAGTAATTAGTACTACTAACAAAATTAAAATGGAGAATATACGAAGATACAGGTTGGGTATGTTATAAATAAAGAATATAAGAATAGGGAAGGAGA
>CAZIGO010000374.1:0-348 GCA_964538595.1 uncultured Chitinophagales bacterium
GCCCAGCCGACCTCCCGCTCGGTAAAAGATCCGGAAGGGGTTACTTATGCTTCCGCCGGTACCAAAACCGTCACCTTAGTGGTGGAAAATACCAGCAGTAATTGTATCGATACAGTTCGAAAAGAGATTAAGGTTAATAAAACACCCCAGCCCGGTTTCACAACAGAAGTTGCCTGTCCGGGACAACCGATGGATTTTACTAATACAGGTACCTCCGGTACCAAATGGTCGTATAGCTGGGACTTCGGAAGTGGTGCTGACCCTGTCCACTCTACGGCTGAAAACCCGGTCGGCATTGAATATAATAAAGGGGGAGAAAAGGTAGTGACTTTCACCATTACTGATGGT
>CAZIGO010000374.1:358-2106 GCA_964538595.1 uncultured Chitinophagales bacterium
CTTGTACCCAAACAATAATGGATACGATAGGGATTGATACATTACCCCGTGCTCTTGCCGGTCGAGACACCACTATATGTGCGGAAACATCAGCCCAATTAGGGGACAATACAGAATCGCGTTATACCTATCGCTGGCAGCCGGCAGCCACCCTAAATGAACCTACTGCTGCTCAGCCCGTTGCTCATCCTGAAGCGGGATATACGACCTACTTATTAACTGTGAAGGATACCAGTACGGGATGTCGTAATAAAGATTCGGTACAGGTTACCATGCTGTCTTCCCTTATTGCTCATGCCGGTACCGATGCTGCTATCTGTGAAGGTGATACGGTACAGGTAGGCACCGGCCAGATTGAAGGTCAAGCTTATCGTTGGACCCCTCAAACAAATATCAACGATACAACTTCCTCTAATCCTATGGTTTATCCGAATAAAACCACCACATATCAAGTAAGTATTAAAGATACGAGTCATTCTCGTTGTGAAACTATTAGAGATGAAGTAACGGTAAAGGTTCATCCCTTACCCGATGCTGAGGCAGGAAAAGATATGGATATGCGACGGGGGAAATCGGTTCAGTTGAATGCCTCGGGAGGAGTGAATTATGCCTGGGAGCCCCAAGAAGACTTGGATAATCCGAAGGTCTTTAACCCGACAGCTCGACCGGATAGTAATACGGTTTATACGGTGACGGTCACAGATATTTATGGTTGTCAACAAACGGATAGTGTAAAAGTAGAAGTGCATGATCCTGAGCTGTTTATTCCCTCTGCCTTTAGCCCCAATGGCGATGGGGAAAATGAAAAGTTTTACATTTGGTCAATCGGATTTAAAGACGACTTTACATTGAAGATATATGATCAGTGGGGACACTTGGTTTATTATTCTAATGATGCTGAGAAAGGATGGGATGGTACGATGAAAAATAACGACAAAAAGCTGCCCGAAGGGGCTTATGTATACTTTGTAAATGGCACATTAAAAACCGGTACAACAATAAATAAAAAAGGTGTCATTAACTTAATTCGATAAAATGATTGCAAAATTAAAAAGTGTAGTCTTATGCGACAATTGAAATATACGTTAGGTATTATACCCCTGTTGCTATTCTTAGGGCTTCAAGTAGAAACAGGACAGGCCCAAGATGTACGTTATACGCAGTATTTTTCTGCTCCCTTGCACTTAAACCCTGCTATGATGGGAGCCAACAACCACTTACGGGTGAATTTAAATCACCGGCGGCAATGGACCAATATAGCAGGGGGTTATAAAACCTACAGTTTTACTGCTATGTATCCTTTGACTATATCTCAGGGAAAGCAAAAGTTAGGCATTGGATTGTCAGGCTTTCAAGATCAACAGGGGGCTTTCAAAACTATCGACGGTAAATTGTCGGTATCCTACAGTTTACAAATAGCTGAAAATAATTTCTTAAGTGCTGCACTGAATGGAGGCTATATACAGCGTAGCCTGAATGCTACTAACCTCACCTTTAATAATCAATACAATAAGAGTACCGGTCAATATGATGCCAGTTTGCCGACCGGGGAAGGAGAAGATTTAATGGAACAAAATGGATATATGGATATCGGGGCCGGCTTGATGTGGTATATGGCTGAGTCTTATTCTCCGGGAGATAATTTTATCGGGCCTTTTGCCGGTATTGCCGGTTACCACTTAAACACACCTAACGAGTCATTTATTGATGACCCGGCCGGGCAACGCCCCATGCGATTCAGTTATTTG
>CAZIGO010000375.1:0-2100 GCA_964538595.1 uncultured Chitinophagales bacterium
ATTATAACACAACTATTGATGAAAATGATGTTATACAAGTGGCCAACAGGCAATCTCCACAACCCGATAACCCTGCTACTTGGATCAGTAATATTCTATATCAACGACATAACAGCTTATACTTTTCAACAGGTTGGGCTTACAACGGGGAAATACGATTCCATCCTCTAGCCGGCGGCCCTTCTGTAGTAACTGATCTATCGTATAAATCGCCGCAATACCAATCCTTTGGGGTGCCTTTTTTATCGAATAATATCGCACACTGGAAGAGCAGTATAGAACAACAATTGTGGGGAAGACATATTGAAGTAGAAGTGAGCTTTGGGCAGCATTATGATAATTTATCTCAACTAAAGCCTTACGACACCCGTTGGAATCAATATGAATTGAGCGGGACCTTTCAGCATAATAAATATCCCAATGTTAGGCTCACTTATAGTCCGATGCATCGGCAAAATTATCATTCTTATTGGCTCCATATATGGCGCTTACAAAGCACGTATACTTGGCAAATAAAAGGATGGCGAAATGTGTGGGCCGGTCATTACACATTCTACACGCGAGAGCCTTTGTTTTCCACTCATAATATTAGTGGTCAATATCGCCTGGTAACTCCTTATGCATTAAGAATCACCATGCAGGGGATGTTTTATAAGCGACTATATCAATCAGGAAGCGACCAATCCCTTTACCGGTTGCAAATCATGCCTCAGTACCAAATTCTTAAGCAATGGGATAGTGGCTTGGGGTTCCGCTATTCGCAGGGTACGGTTACATCCCCTAAACCAGGAATAATTTATGAAACTTCTGTTCAATTTTTGAATCACTTTTCTGGCTCTATTTGGTTGAATTACGATCGGATAGTCGAAAAAAATGATCGGAAGAGGAAGGGCAATAATTACGCCTTAAGTAACAGAGGGTGGCACATAAGAAGTAAGCTGAAGGCAACATGGTGAACTCAGGAATACATATAAAAGCAATAACGGTTTGGGCCATGAATTTACTGATTGGAAGCGCTTGTCTGTTTGTAAGCGCTAATTTGAAAAGCCAGGATAATTATATTTTAACTCCTGTCGAACCCACTAACTATCAAATACATTATGATGATTTATGGCGCATCAGTATTGTAACCCCTACCGTCAACTCTTCTCAGCATTACTATTTGGTAGTGAAAGTATCCCAGGGCGATCATTTAGTTTGGGAGGCCCAAACCTTTTCGTTTACGATTGATAAAACGCCGCATTGGATATTACCGGATCGCCTGAATCGATATAAACCTATTGAAAATACTATACGGGACAGGCGTTGGTTTCAAAATATGCAGCAAGGAGGCGGACAATTTCCGCCGGGACAATATACTATCAAATATCAGTTGGTAGCAACCAATGCTCAGTGTACGATAGCCGGTCAATTATTAGCTCATTATCAATATAACATCCATGTAAAATCTTTGCAGCCCCCTGCTTTATTATCGCCCGAGCCGGGAGATACCATACGGCCATCAGCACTTTTGTTTAGCTGGGCACCGGCTTTTACCACCCTGCCTCAACAACCACTTCGCTATACTTTACGCGTTGCTAGAGTTAACGATCATCAATCGCCAACAGAAGCGATCACCAATAATACGCCCTTGTATATATCAGAGGAACATCGACAAACACAAGCTATATACCCGGAAGAAGCACCGCCCTTAACAAAGGGGAAACGCTATGCATGGCAAGTAGGAGTATATAATAGTAAACACTTGATAGCGTATTCTTCGGTCTGGTCATTTGTTGTTCCCACCTCTCCACCGTCCCTCGAACCCACTTTAAAAGTTCCCTCTCTTTATTATGAGTTAAGTACGTCGATCGGTGATGACATTTACACCGTCACTCAACCTTATATCTTTTTTAAATATACGGCCGATTATAATAATAAATCTACACAGTTAAAATATGAATTAAAAAACCGGAATACGGGAGAGTGGATAGGCAAGGGAAGTACACGACCTCTGTCTGTCGAAGAAGGATATAATACATATGACATAGGTATCGGTAAGCTGGCTAAAGGACAATATCTGCTTAAAGTGACTGATCCCAAATCTCAAACCTCCTATTT
>CAZIGO010000376.1:0-2085 GCA_964538595.1 uncultured Chitinophagales bacterium
GTGATCACTGCCGTATCCCCTGTGCCGTACGCGTGCCTGAAAAGGGCAAATATTGGGTGAAACTTATCGATAACCATCATAATGCCTCTTCTCGCGATCCCGTACATTGGAAAGTCGACTTTGTCCCGGAGATGGATGAAATGGAACCTAATAACAAAGGAAAAGTAGCGACTTCCTTATCATTGCCTGATACTATAACCCCGGCTATTTTCCCTACAGGAGATAATGATTTCTTTAAAATAAAAGCGTCGGCAAATCAAACTTGGTTGATAAAAGGGGAAGCCCCGGACAATGTTAAGCCGGAGATTAAGTTGATGCAAAAGATGACTATGGAGTCCAAAACGGTTAAAGATTGGACGCGATTACCGACTTCCTTTTCCCTGAAAAAAGGGAATACATATTGGTTACAGCTACATGATAATCATGATAATGCCGGTACTCCCCGATCTTTCAAGGTGATGATCTTTAAAAAAGATAAGTAACATGACGGAAGCTCGAGTATAAGATGTAATAGCACCGGGTACCTCGACAGGGTCCATTTTTATAGTTCCCTCTTTTTTGTTGAACACTTTGTGTCGAACATTTACAATCCCCACTGGAAACCTAGTCTACTTAAAGGGAGCAGTACTTTATGATGTATTTTTCTCTTTCCTGGGATAGCAAGATACCGCAAAGGCTTAATAAGCTACGCTAAAACACGTAGCTTTCCAGCCTGGAAAAATACGTTTTTTACCTCTTTTTTAGTTGCACTTCTGCCCTTACATTAGTCGTACAGGATACATTGATTTGTTCAACGAAACCCCCTGCTTATGCGACTTAAAAAAAGAAAAAGTGATCGCCCTTATTCCTTTGCTGTTCGACCGTCTCAAAACGAGCATTCCCTCTATCGCCTCAAAAGAAAGTTTTTACCGGAGGTATATCACAATAATGCTGATAGTAAAACGACGGACCGGGTAGATGAGCTACTCGCTCAATTTGATTATAACATCGAAGAAATATCCTATGAACAGTTCCGGTCTACTTTAAATAGTCAAGATCGAAGAGAGGAGGATGATTTGAGTGCTTGTGCATAAAAGAGAGCCGGAGAACGATTAGCGGAAAGATAGACAAAGGAGAACGATGAGGCCCGTTCAACTCAAGGTTACTTTTTTATTTTCCTGTCTTTACTTTTTTGCGGCCTTGTCGCTCGTACTTACGGGTAAAATTGCATTGTCCCCCTTATCAAAATGGGGCAGGGGAGATTCATTGCTTTTACTATCCTCCTGCTTATTTTCTTAGGAACTCTTGTATAGTCTGAACAATTCTTATCTATTTTTATAGTTTTTATTTATATTTTACATTTACTTATTTCTATTGTAAAATTCAAAAAGCTAAAATGCGACTTCGACGGGGGTTTATATGGGTATTGCCGTTTTTATTAGTGGCATTTTCGGGTTGGAAAGGGCAGGTGGTAGATGTTGAAGACGGGGATACGTTTACGGTAAAAAGAGGGGAAAAAGAGGTAACGATCCGGTTATACGGGGTGGATTGTCCGGAGTCTGACCAGTCTTTCGGAAATAAAGCTACTCAATTTACTCGTCGTCATGCTACGGGACAGGTAAAGGTTAATGCAATAGAAAAGGGAACTTACGGCCGTACTATAGCTATAGTAAAAGTGGGGGAGGAAGTATTGAATGCGCGATTGATAGAAGCGGGTTGGGCTTGGGTATATGATCGTTATTGTGAACGCTCGGTATGTACCGAATGGGATGAGTTGGAAAAAAGGGCGCGTCAGCAGGAGCGGGGACTGTGGCAGCAAGCGCAACCGACCCCGCCGTGGGATTATCGGCATGAAGGATCGGAGAAAACTATCGGTGAAGCCAACGATAAGGATTGCAGTGATTTTTCTACGCAAGAGGAAGCTCAGGAGTTTTATGAATCCCATCATCCAGAAGAAGATCCCCATCGCCTTGATGGCGATAATGATGGGGAAGCTTGTGAGTCGTTGCCTGCCGCAGGTAATAAGGAAGGAGATCAAAATTTTAATCAACGGTCTGAAGCCGTACGTTGTAGAGGAAAAACTAATGATGGAGATCGCTGTCAACG
>CAZIGO010000377.1:0-2073 GCA_964538595.1 uncultured Chitinophagales bacterium
ACGTACGCAAGCTCTCCCGCTTTTTCGTTGTGTTTTTTGCGTTCCCGAGTTTTACCGGAATCTTTTTCAAGAACAAGCTCCTCTGCTTCTTTGTCAACACGCGTAGCAAGTTCTGCCGGCGACACGGCATCGCGCTTTAGTTCGCTGATAGAGCCGCGGAGCGGGTCGATATAGAAATGCGGAGAGCCGTATGGCTTGAGGTGGGTGAACGAATCATTATCGATGATATCTTTCAGTACCGTAATTTTATCGATATCAGTCATTGCCTGCGCCCCGATGATACGCGGAAAATGTTCCGGGTACCGCCGAATCACGTCATTGCAGAAACCATGGAATGTATAAATGCCGACGCGGTAGGCGCTTGAGCCGATAATCTCCACCAGCCGCCGGCGCATGGAAAAGACAGCAGACTCGGTAAACGTAAGCGCCAGTATGGCGTCCGGCGGGGTGTCTGTCTTACGCAAAATATTGGCAATCCGCAGGGTCAGCACATGCGTCTTTCCCGTGCCCGGCCCGGCAATCACAAACACCGGTCCTTCGATTGCATCCACCGCCTCCCGCTGGCGCTTATTGAGCTTTTTATACTGAGTATCGAAGTTCATCATCTAAACAATACCGCATCTCCTCGGCAGTCTCAAATATACCTCTCGAATTCACACCGAGAGGTCGAAGCTGGTTGCTTAGTCTGTGGACGGCAAAGGTAAAAACTGATAAGTTCTTGTTTGTTTTTTGCCGTGTTCCTCCCGTTTAAGTTCGGCTCCCAAAAGGCCAATTAACTGTCTATTCTTGTTAAAGACCCCAGCTCCATGGAGAGGAGATCTAGATTTTGGCCACAGAGGACTTCGTAACAATGAGGTATATACCTCTTTTATTTTTACCTGTAGGGTGTCGCCTTCTTTTTTCACTTGACCCTTTTCTAGTGTCAAAACGCCCGTTGATACATAAACCGGCATGGGTATTTGAAAAGAGTCTAGTGAAGCTATTCGCCGCGGTGGCATAAGCGATCCATCTACAGTCAACATGGCGGTCTTTCCCCTTGTTTCCTTATTTATTATCTTGAGAGCTCCTTTTTCGGTCCAAATATAGAGTGGTTTTTCATCGCTCTTCTCTACTGTTTCCCGCCAAGTAACGACGGAGTGTTTACTAACAATTACCCCGCTACTTCTCAATACAGGGCCAATTCCCCCTGCTTCACTAAAACCGTCCGTGTCCGCGATATACACGGTAAACTTTTTCATCTCCACTGCTTCTTTTGGAGTCAGCGGCTCTGTCTTATAAGATTCCTCTATTTCCTGCTTACCTTCTGTCCTGGGAGACTTCACAGGAACAGACGTACAACCAACAAAAAAGAACACGATAGAGACATTGATTAGTATTTTTGTTAACAATTTCTACTCCTTTTTCGTAGAAGATGCCTCAATCTTGCATTAATTGTACAGAAAAATTGTCATTTTGCAATGACAAAAAAATGGCGCCCCGATATATTAATTTTCCTGACTCTATTTCCGCCGAATGAAGTAGAGGTAAATAATGACAAGATCAACGATAAGTCCGGCTATACCAATTATTGCAAGAAGAATGAAGCTCCATGTTGGAGCATTTCCATTGTGCATCAATGCATAGATAGCAAAGCCGGTGATATACAGGAAGGCAGGAGCACCAAGGATGTCAAAATGATGTGGCTTCATATTTTATTGGGGTATTGTAGGTTGGTACTCGCTTTGCGAGTGCTTCATCGCGATCTACTACAGGGTGCCCCGCACCAAGACTTACGGATTATTTAGCGAGCAAAATGCGTCGTCACTCTGTTTGGGTACTATTTGGTCTCCGCATTTTGCGAAACATATTTCGAGTATTCAGGTAATATATAGCTGCGTAAAGGAGAGTGAGGTAAATCTGGTGCGGGACACTCAATTTGGCAACAGCAACATAGCCACCGAATCGGTGGCCATGTTGCTGGCCAAATTGGTGGACCCGACCGGATTCGAACCGGTGACCTTCCGCGTGCAAGGCGGACGCTCTAGCCAACTGAGCTACGGGCCCAGCCGTAGTTTCGGGACGCTTTGCGTCCCG
>CAZIGO010000378.1:0-2070 GCA_964538595.1 uncultured Chitinophagales bacterium
TACTTCCCTGAACCTGTCTCTTGTAAGCTCCCCATTTTTGGGGCAGTTCTCTGAGTGAAAGTAGAGAAAAGGTTCCAATTTTACCTGTTCAAATTTTGAGGCAGCTTACAGGTTACCCGGAACGTAGAAGCGATGTCGCTAAATCAGATCGACCTGCACAAACAGGTACAGCAACAGAAAAAGAAGGTTGAACAATTGCAACAAGAAAACGGGGAACTGAAAGCCCGGCTGCGATTACTGGAAGAGCAGATAAATTGATATATTATAAATAAAATCTTATGATAAAGTACTTACTGTCTTATTTGTTGGCCGGATTATTGTTTTGCCCCTTAACTTCCTCGGGGCAAAATGTATTTCAGAAACTCTATGTAGCTGATTCTACCGATCAAGGCCATGATGTCATACAAACCAGTAGTCATGATTTTTTAATCATAGGTTCCACAAAAAGTTTCGGGGTTGGCCAAGAAAATGTGTATTTGATAAAAACCGATTCTCTTGGTAATTTGCTATGGGCGAATACTTATGGAGGCAATGGTAGAGATATCGGGAGAGCCATTACAGAAACCTATGATAACAAATACCTTATAGCCGGTGAGACTAACAGTTTTGGGGCCGGGAAAAAAGACTTCTATCTTTTAAAAATTGATACGAATGGGCAATTGCTGTGGTCCAAAACCTATGGGGGTAGCAAAGAAGAGCGATGTAAGGTATTGAACACCACTTCCGACAGTGGTATAGTGTTGGGGGGATATACTACAAGTTTCGGGGCCGGAGAAAAAGACTTTTATATCGTAAAAACAGATAAAGCAGGGAATATAGAATGGAAGCGAACATATGGTACCGGTGAACGGGACCGATGCTCTGATATACTGGAAACCGGAAACAAAAATTTGCTCGTTATAGGAGTAACAGCTTACAGGAATTATAAAACTTACAATTTATTAATAAAAACAGACCCTTTTGGTGACACGCTATGGACACATTTTTATTTTCCTGATTATTATTCACCTGTTGGCCAGGCATTTATTAGTCCCAGTAGCCAATCTAACAGTGAATACACCATCTTTACGGGTGATCGGTGGGGGGTATTGTATCGAGAAGATTATTCTTATCAAATAGACAGTGCAGGGAACTTACTCTGGGCTAAGACATATCCTGGTGAACCACTTCCGAATAATTTTATTTTAACATCGAATAATAATCATATAGCTTTAGTTGGGATAGTGGGGAGGCAAAATCTTTATACTATTCATTTCAGTAAACAAGGGGAAATTACAAAGAAAACCGGGTATGGATTAAGTTTAAGGAAGAAACAGGTATGGGGAACCGATTTTTATGACAGGGGAGGACTTTACCAAACTAAAGATAGTGGGTTTTTATTAGTTCCTCACAATAGCTATACCAGCGACAGTAATATTTTTCTGATTAAGACCGATCCAATGGCCAACAGCACTTGTGACAGTACTTATACATTCCGGACAGATTCGGTTCCTTTCTCTATAAAGGATAGCATTGTTAAAACAAATAGTGGAGGGAAAGTGGATAGTGCCTTAACAAAAACAGTAAAGGCTTCTCCTTACCTAATAGATACCTGTGGCACTTTTGTTTCGGGCAGTAGGTATATCAATAAAAAAACGACTAATAACTATATCAGTGTTTATCCCAATCCCTTTGAAAGACAAATTAATGTTGTTTTATCCAAGGATATTCAACAGCAGAATCGTCACCTATACGTCATTAACATACGGGGTCGAAAAGTGTATCAAGCCGATCTATCTTTCAATCAACAAAAGATAACACTACCAAGATCTTTACCTAAGGGGCTTTATTTATTGAAAATAAAGAACGAGGATAATATTTATACACGTAAAATTATAAAGCAATGAAGTTAGATAAATATATTTTTCTCCTTCTCGTAGTTATGTGTAGTGTAATGGGTATCCGGGCCCAACTCGTTAAAGATTCCCTCTGGAATTACCACGCCTTACGCGATTCCGGTCGCCATTTTTTTAATGTTGAGCGTTCTGGTTTACGGGGTACCGAGGCTATACACGGAGCCTTTAACCGGTG
>CAZIGO010000379.1:0-2056 GCA_964538595.1 uncultured Chitinophagales bacterium
GATGATCAGAAGAGGGGAATGTATTAATAAACCGGCGCGTTGATTGAATAGCCTCATTATGAAACTCCAATTCATAAGATAACTTCGCATAATTAAGTAAAGATTGTTCTTTGATCAATGAATCATAATCGAGCTGGGCCGCTTCAGAAAAAGCATTGCGGGCATGTTTTTTTTGATCCACATTTAAAAAACAATCGCCCAGAAGGTAGGTAGCATTCTGGGAAAGAGAATCATCACGGAAACCCAGTTTTTCAAATTGAGGAATCGCCTTTTTAAACGCTCCTGTTTTGTAATAAGAGTATCCCAGGGCATAAATATCTTGATCAGTTACTTGGTTAGTTCGAGCCACGTACTCTTTTAAATAAGGCAGTGCTTCTGGGTAATTTTTCTGTTTAAAATGGGCTTGCCCCAATAGATATTTAATCTTAGACTTAAACCGGAGCCTATGATCGGTCTGTAACATGCTGCTCCCATAATTAATCACCTGCTTATAATTGTGTTGCCTGAAGTGTATTTGAGTAATATAGTAAGGTACAAAGGGCTTATACATATCTGTTTTATAAGCCACTTTTAATGCCGATAAAGCATTTTTGTAATCTTTTTGTTGATAATTGATGTAACCATAATAATAGTGAGCAGGATAGTAATATTTGGATTTTTCTTGTTTGACCTTTTCCATAAAGGGCTCCGCCTTTTGAAACCGCCTATGATAAAAGTGACAATACCCCGAGCGGAACTGTAACTCTAAATGTTGTTGTTGGTTTAACTGGTTAATATTAACATTGCTATACCGGTCTAATGCTTTATCATAGAGACTATTTCGATAATAATAACTCCCCAAATGAAAGCGAGCTAAAGAAGCTAAAGGATGGGCTTCATGTTGGCGAATAAAAGTTTTAAATAAGGAAGACGTATTTTTATTATTCAGGGCATTGGCACAACGAGCTTCATAATAAGCCGCTTGAATTTTCAATCCCTCAACGGATGATTGTTCATTTTGTTGAATCCGAGTTTGTACCTCTTCAAATTTTTGAGCAGCAGCGGCATATTGTTTATTTTCAAATAATTCAACTCCTTTTTGATAGTCTTGATTAGACTGGGAATGTAATAAGGTTTGTTGAGCACTAACAGGTAGGCTACCCGTTAACATAGCTAAACCCAAAAAAATCAATACCCTTTGCATAAAGCAAATGTAATAATAATTTCTCCTTTACTTATTGTACAAACTGAAAATTATACAATATCCTCCGTTTATAATACAGCAGAGTGTATAGAAATAACTACATACTTTTATTAGGTATAATGGTGAAGGATAGTTTGGCATTGAGGGAAATACCCGCCTGCTCCAAACAAATTAACATGTATAAGAAGGGGATACAGTTGGTAGATCTCTAATCTTTCTCTCCACCCTTTTTCAAGGGGGAAGATTTCTTGATAACTTTGGTAAAAAACATCATTAAAGCGGCCAAACATTTGCGTCATGGCCAGGTCAGCTTCACGATGTCCAAAGTAAGCAGCAGGATCAATTAAACAAGGTTCTTGTTGACCCGTAATCATAAAATTTCCCATATAGAGATCGCCATGGATCAAAGCAGGATCTTCGGGCGGAAAAATTTCCTCCAATTGAGGATACAGCTTTTCAAACTGTTTAACGTGCTCAGATCCTATCTCATTATTATCCCGCGCTAAAGCTACCTGCGGTTTTATACGATTTTCCACAAAAAATTCGGTCCATTGATCATAAGGATCGTTATATTGTACAAGAGCGCCCATATAATTATCATAATCCAGACCGAAATGATCATTCGTCGTTTGATGTAAGTAAGCCATTTGCTTGCCGAAAGTTTCCCAGTATGTTTGATCTGGCCGTCCTCCTTCAATATATTCCATCACCAGGAAGGTATGCTGTTCAGTAGCATCATATCCTACAACATAGGGCACTTTTATAGCTGTAGGCTTACCTAATAAGTGCAATCCTTTCGCTTCTTTTTCAAACATGTCCGGAAATTTTTCGACATCATTCCACTTGACAAAAAACAGCCCCTCATTCGTTTCC
>CAZIGO010000380.1:0-1316 GCA_964538595.1 uncultured Chitinophagales bacterium
CCGTGTTTTTGTTTTAGTTTTTTGTTATATCGCTCCATTTTTTCGTGATCGTTGGTCAGGTTTTCATCATGTTGGCGGTAGCGATACAACGGCAAGATGATATTATAGATATTGTATTTTTTTAAGAAACGGATCCGCAAATCTTCTTCTTCCCGTGCTTCAAAATCCTTGTCATAAAGCCCAATATCGATCAACAGATCTTTCCTGAACATAATACCACAGGCGATGGGGTGTTCGGCAGCCGAGATGGCTTTGAGGTGGTTTTCACGGTCATCCACTTCATAATAATCAACTGCCACCGCATCGAGGTCGTTATTTTCTGTTAAGAAGACTTCCTGCACTTTCAGCATATCCCGGTGGATATAATCATCAGCATCAATGAATACTACATACTGCCCTTTGGCCCTTCTTACCCCGATATTTCTGGCTTCTGCCAACCCGACATTCTCTTGTAAGTGGACCGACTGCACTTTATCTTTGTAATTTTCCAGTATGGCAAAGGTCTCATCCGTACTGGCATCGTTGACTACGATAATTTCGTAACTCTTCGTATCGAGGGATTGGTTTAACACACTACGAATGGCTCGTTCTAAATATTTGCCGTAATTGTAACAGGTGATGATCACTGATATCGTCATGGGAATAACGTTTAAACTGTATAAGTCTTCGCCAACTCTTTATACTTATATGATTTATTGATGCTGCCGTTTTTCAATTCCAGAATGCGGTCACAGTTTTGCAAGGTTGAGATTCTATGGGCTACAATAAGAATCGTTTTATTCTTCTCATCGAGCTGGTCAACGGCCTTCAATATTTCTTGTTCTGTCTGAGGGTCCAGTGAACTAGTTGCTTCATCAAATACAAAGAGATCAGCTCCCCGATAAAGCGCCCGGGCGATACCTAATCGTTGCTTTTGTCCGCCTGATACTCTAGTCCCTAATTCACCAACCGGGGTTTCAATGCCTTGGGGTAAGTGGTCAACAAAATTTTCCAACCCGGCATTTTCTATCGCATTCATTAATCTAGTATGTTCTATTTCCTCTTCTTCAAATCCAAAAGCCACATTTTCTTTGATCGATCCGTCAATTAAGAAGATATCTTGCTGAACATACCCGATTTTTTTTCTCCAGTCAGCAGCATTTCTCTCTGTTAATTCTTGTTTATCTATTTTCACGCCTCCTTGCTCACATGTATAAAATCCCAGTAGCAATTTTAAAATGGTTGATTTACCGGAGCCGGTCTCTCCAATAATACCTACTCTTTCTCCTTTACGAATTTCAAAATCCAAACCCTTGAAAAGTTTTTCTTCTGCATCA
>CAZIGO010000380.1:1373-2027 GCA_964538595.1 uncultured Chitinophagales bacterium
TTATCAAAAGAAACTTTTTTATTAAATTCTATTTGCTCCTTTTTTAATTTTTCTTTCTTATCGTAATCCAAATCTTGCATCAATATTTCAACGGTCACCCAATTATTTTTTATTCCTACTAACGCCAACAACATTCGATTCACTGAAGGAACTACCCGATATGTGGCAACTGCAAAAACTCCTAAAAAAACCAAAATTTCACTGGTGGGTTGTGTGGATAAAACACCGTACAAAAAAATCAGTAATATACCTAATACTGCTACTATCTCTATGACTTTGTTAGGCAAATGTTTATAAAACTCCTGCCATACCATGGTATCATAAACTTTCCGCTGAAAGTGAATAAACCGTTTTCTAAAATAATCGATCGTATCCGCTAAAACCACATCGATGTAACCTAAAATAGCTTCATGCACATTTCTTTGCGCTATGGGTTGCAAATTCTTTAACTGTACCCCTAATTTATACACCTTGCTACGGATTGCCTGATATATCCCCAGTACTCCACTACCTAATATAAGTACTAACCAGAAAAACAAGAGAGGTTTGTAAATACAAATTCCAATTACAATAAAAGCCATAACCGTAAATTCAGAAACAAATTTGATATAGCCCAATAGTATATTCCGTGCAAAACGTTGAGGAATGGGGACA
>CAZIGO010000381.1:0-651 GCA_964538595.1 uncultured Chitinophagales bacterium
CTTAAATAAATTCAAAAAAAGATTTTTTGTAACACTTCCCGATGTTCACTTCTCTTGTTCAGCAGAGGTATGAATTAAAAATAGCAGGGATTTTAATTCACTATGTTATCCATTACGCAAGATCAGGATAGCTCATTTCTTCCATTATGAAAATCTCAGGTCATACCAACAAACGTATACCTCTATATATATTTGTATAATTTTTATTTGATATACTAATATCTAATTTTATATTGTTGTTAGTATTTAATACTGATCTTGATCATAAATTATTTTTTAAGTACGTAAATGCTCTTTGACTTTCAGGAAGTATAAGCATGTAATAATTTATTCGATTTTTAGTGAGAAATGTATTTTCTTTGCTAAAAAGAAGCTTATTTATTTATTCATGCTTATAATGTTTTATTGTAATGAAAAAGCCATTATTAGAGTAACTTATATATAAAATATTATTATATAGTTACTCACTTATTTACATATATTACTATTCTTCATGTTTTTCACATAACTAACCATCAACCCAAATAAAACCAGGGGAAATTATGCAACTGATCGACATGATATCTTCAAAAATAGGTAAAACTTTCGCTGTAATCGCAATAGTCGCAATGCTTGGAGGCTGTGCAGGCGTCACCGATGCAGGCTTGAACC
>CAZIGO010000381.1:661-1013 GCA_964538595.1 uncultured Chitinophagales bacterium
AGGAGAATGCTCAACAATTGGAACAGGAAACCCAGATAGATGCCAATAACCAAGATCAGGTAGATCAAGGGCCTTTCAGTAATGAGGATGAACCGGAAGTAATCTATGACGAACCGGAACTTTAAACCTCCGCTCATTTGACTAAGAGCAATTTACTACCTTTAAAATTTCTAAATCTATACAAATTATGTTTACTCATCATACTTCCACCACGCGAAATATCATTGGAGCAGGACTTCTTTCCCTGATGTTAATCGGTACCGGTTGTGCCGGCATTACCGATTCGGGGCTGAATCAGGATAAGCCAGTTGATCAATCCGGTCCTCAAACGGAACAGATTAATCAGAACGCC
>CAZIGO010000381.1:1023-2024 GCA_964538595.1 uncultured Chitinophagales bacterium
TAGTCCTAGGGCGAAATAGGGCTTACTATCGGTGTTTTCTTTTATTACCTTATACCTGTAGTGATAATGGACTCAGCTTTCAATTCAATAATACATGATAACCTATATAATTACGGTCCTGTTATTTACTACAGGTATAAGTCTCCCGGATGCCGATAGTTCTCTACTACAGTATTCCCAAAACCAGGCTGACCATTACTTTGAGCATCTCTCGAAGCAGAATGAAGCACCGCTGCATTACTGGGCGTTAAACCAGTTGTCGAGAGATAATAATGCGCTGGAGGAGTATATTGGCCAACGGTTTGGTCAATTAAAACTGCCTGCAGAATACGCCGTAGGCTTTATCGATACCGGACGTATTGATTTTCCGATAGATAATTTGTCTACCTATCAGAAACGCATCGCGGGAGCAGCCTTCAATACGGGTTCCTCCCTGTTGATGCTGGATTTGTTATCGTCCGTCAAAAAAATTCAGGCTAGAGAAAAACTGTTCCGACGCTTTCAAAGCAGGGCGACGCCTTCCTATGATTCACTTTACTCTTCGAGAGAACTGCTTTCCCGAGTTGCCGGCGGACAAAAAATAAGTGCGGATCAACTGCCTCTCACTACCGTCACCTTTGCTCACTATATTCTTTTAACCCGTAACGAAGACCTGCTGGCCTCTGAATATAAAGAAGAAGCGCTCGAAAAGTGGGAGTCTCTAATCGAACATTACAAATCCAACAAAGATTCTTCCCTCTCTACAACCATCAAAAAAGCGGCTCTGTTACGCCTCGCGTATGAAGAAAGAGATATGCCAACGATTGTCAAATTACACGACTCTTTTTTAAACGATAATAATTTTCCCAACTCTAATCTCAAGCTACAACTATACAAGATACAGGACCTCGGATCCTATCGCCTCGGCTATTATGATAAGGCGCTAGCGCTTCATCAACGGAAAAGCATACCGTTGGCTCAATATCTCGAAGATCGTGAATCAGAATTATTTTTTCTCAGAC
>CAZIGO010000382.1:0-1995 GCA_964538595.1 uncultured Chitinophagales bacterium
CTCTATTTTCATATACCCCGGACGCAGGCAGATGACCTCTTAATCTCCCATGCCGGTATCAGTATATCATTATATGAATATTTTAATGAAGATTGGGAGGCGGCCTTTTCGGTAGATCCCGGTCAGCCGGAATCTTGCCTATGGACTCGCGATACCTTAGCGAGTATTCATGGAATCATGCAAGTAGTCGGCCATACGCCTCTTCCCGATGCCCCCAAACAAATTAAAAAAAATTTGTATATAGATTCAGGCTGTTTTTTGAAAAGACCCAATTATGGCATGATGACGGCTGTTCAGTTTGCTCTCCAAGATTATAATGAACCGGTTGACATTTTCCGGCAAAACAATATCGATAATTACTCCTCCTCTGTTTGAAATAGAAGATAAGGCTGTTGTTTAGTAATATTATTTATACCTTTCCCTTGAACCGATATATGTTTCGCTAAATATATGGTAAAATATTTAATAGTAATAGGTTGAAAATTAGGGAGTAAATGTTTAACTTAAACATATGTTTAATAACATGTTAATATATAAATACCTGCTGGCTTCCTTGTTGCTTATGGTGGGAATTTTATTCTTTGGGACAGAAGTTGATGCTTGCCATCAAACGACCGTCACTGAAATTAGTGCTACCGATAACGGTGATGGTACTTATACTTACGAGTTGGATGTATGTATGGGAGCTGAGGATACGTGGGGGTTCGAATTAACTTTTACCGGGGCCAATATTGTAAGTATCGGGTCGGGGGATTCCTGTATTACCGATCGGACCACAATCTGCGCTAATGAGTGTGATGCCGCCAGTGATAGTTGTGTGGAATACGGCGACTATGATTGTACAAGTTGTAATGTTTTTCATAAACAGGGAGATGGCCAGGCTTGTTTCCAATTAACCTTTACCTTGGATGACCCGGCTTCCAGTGTTTATTTATATGGTACGGAATATACGTATGGTCCCTGTGATGGTAGCGCTCAGCTTACAGATTGTTTCTCCTCTAATGCCGTTTATTCGGTCGATATTCAGGCAGATAGTTGTGGTAAGGACATTTGGTGGGATTTGAAGAAAAATGGATCGGTTGCTGCATCGGGAAAAAAACTGAGCACGGACGGTAAACTTTACACTCAAAATATTTGTGAATGTGGGGATACTTTGATTGTCAATGCGGAAGACAAACCGGGCATGAGCAGTTGTAGTGAGGGAGCCAGTTTATGTTGTAGTAATGGAAATGGTTATATGGAAGTCTTTGATGCTTCGGGTAATTCGTTGGGCAGCGGTACAGATGATGGGGAAGCCATCAGTTTACCCGGTTGCACGTTACCAGTGGAGCTTAAAAGTTTTGATGCAGTTTCCCTTAAAGATGGGGTAAAGCTCCAGTGGTCCACCCTCCAGGAGAAAGGGAGTGATTATTTTGCCATACAACGAAAAACAGATCAAACCCCATTTACCACTATTACTCGGGTGGAGGCACAAGGCACTTCTCTCCAAAAGCATCAATATCAATATATTGATCATCCGAAAAGGGGAGAAACGCTCTATTACCGGCTAAAACAAGTGGATAAAAACGGACATTCCCAATTGTATAATACAATAACCGTTCATCGGAAGAAAGCAGCACCCCATGTAGAACTTCATCCCAACCCGGTATCTACCCAGGAATCATGGAAAGTAACCGTTAGTGGTATTTCTAAAAGGCAAAAGATAAATATTTATCTTTATAACAGACAAGGTAATAGTGTATGGAATAAAAGACTCCTATTAGCGACCAACCAGTCTTTAACTCGTATTACTCCAAAAAATGATTTTACGGCTGGCCTTTATTATTTAGTGGGTTATGGAAATAAAGGAATGGTGTTTAGGAAAAAAGTGATGATTCAATGAAAAGGAACCACTTTCTGTTATTGTCCTAATGGGGGAGAGACGCGTAGCTGCCCTCGGTGTTTAGAAGTTTAGTCCTCGGTGAATTACTGATAATTGGTAGAAAGGGGATGTTT
>CAZIGO010000383.1:0-612 GCA_964538595.1 uncultured Chitinophagales bacterium
GGGCAAAAAATGGGAGCGATTTGATGCAACGGCCGGCACGGTGACTATCCCTGCCGGTCAACAGGGGCATTTAGTGGTAACGTTTAAGAAAACTACGACCAATTAAGGAATTAATTATTTTGCAGACGTAACTTCAATCGTAAAAAAGCATTGACGGAGATGGCATCGTCTATAGTGCCTTCTTCCACCATCTGAAAGGCTTTTTGTAACGATACCTTTTTAATCGTTAAGTCTTCTGTTTCTTCGGGTTGTGGGGTATGAAATGATAAGTCTTTCGCCAAATAAATGATAGCTTTTTCATCGGTAGCGGAGTTCGATAAATACATTTCTTGTAGCTTGTTCCATCGCTCAGCAGTAATACCGGTTTCTTCCAATAACTCTCGTTTGGCGGAATCCAAAAAAGGAGTGGATCGTGGAGCGCCACCTTCCGGGATTTCCCAGGAATATTGTTGAATGGGGTATCGGTATTGGCCTACTAACCAGGTGTGATGATCTTTACTCAAGGGGACAATTCCTACTGCACAATTTTTAAAGTTGACCACACTGTAGATCCCTTTCTTATTGGCCGGATTGATGACATCATGTTCTTTGATTTTAATCCAGGGGGAGTCG
>CAZIGO010000383.1:622-1993 GCA_964538595.1 uncultured Chitinophagales bacterium
GGATATACGATAAGGGAAGTACCGATGACTAATAATATATCAGCTTGAGCCGTCACTTGAGCCGCTTTTTCCATCATAGGGACAGCTTCTCCAAACCATACAACATGGGGGCGTAATTGTCCGCCTTTCTCACAGGTGTCGCCGACTTGAATATCTTTTTCTATGTCATATATAAGATTGGGATCTTTTGTACTGCGTGCTTTAAAAATACTCCCATGTATATGAATAACGTTTGTGGAGCCGGCCCGTTCGTGGAGATTATCTATGTTTTGTGTGACAATAGATACGTCATATTTGTTTTCCAGTTTAGCCAGCGCTTTGTGAGCAGCATTGGGGCTGACCTCCTTGATCTTTCTCCGTCGTTCATTATAAAATTCCAAAACGAGTTCCGGGTCTCGTTCGAAGGCTTCGGGCGTAGCTACTTCTGAGATATCGTGCTTTTCCCAAACACCTCCTGAATCACGAAACGTATTAATACCACTTTCCGCACTAACACCGGCACCGGTAAGGACAACTACTTTCTTCATAAATCTTTTTTTGATGATAAAATATAGAAGTTAATTTTTAGTTCCAAATTTAATTTGGCTATAGGCCCGGTCTATATTCTGTATAATATCGCGGGGAAGTACGGCATAAGGAGTTCGTTGGCAGGTGGCAATGTCCCCGGCTAAACCGTGCAAATACACACCGGTGAGCGCAGCGTGTAAAGGAGAATATCCTTGGCATAACAGACCCGTTACTAACCCGGTTAACACGTCGCCGCTTCCCCCCGTAGCCATACCAGGATTACCGGTGGTATTAAAATAGCAATTTCCATCGGGGGTGGCAATAACAGTATGGGCTCTTTTTAGTATTACATAGAGCTGGTGATTTTGGGCGAATTGTTGTAGTTCTTCCAGGGCTTGAAAATCATTATCGCTCTCTCCATTCAGTCGTTTGTATTCTCCCGGGTGAGGGGTGAGAATACTGTGATCCGGTATTTTCGAGAGCCAGGTTGGATTTTGAGCGATAATATTTAAAGCATCAGCATCTATGACAAGGGGAGAGGAAGCCTGGGTTAACAGTTGCTGTAAAGCTGTTTGGGTCGTTTCATGCGTTCCTATACCCGGCCCTATACCGATATGATCATAATCTTGAACAGTAGGTAGGGAGGTATGCCATTCCTCATTATCATCCACTTTTACCATGGAAGCCGGCACCGTAGATTGCATAATTTCGTATCCGGCTTGCGGTACATAATTGGTTAGTAAACCACATCCACTGCGCAAACATGCTTCTGCGGCTAATACAGCCGCTCCCATCTTCCCATAACTACCGGTGTAAAGTAATGCGTGACCGTAAGTATTTTTATAATCGAATTTTTTTCGAGCC
>CAZIGO010000384.1:0-1987 GCA_964538595.1 uncultured Chitinophagales bacterium
GAAACAAATTAAAAGTGCTATCAAAAAACCGGAAAACCAGAAGAAAACGCTGAAAGCCTTAGGATTACGTCATCCAGAAGACAGCGTTGAATTGGAAGATACGGATCAGGTTAAAGGTATGATCCGTCATGTACAACATTTGGTAAAAGTAGAAAAATAACTCATTATGGATTTATCAAACTTAAAACCGGCAAAAGGATCCAATAACAAAAAGCGTCGACGATTGGGGCGTGGTTCTAGCTCAGGATATGGTGATGCTTGTGGACGTGGAGTGAAAGGAGCTCGTTCCCGGTCTGGCTATAAACGGCGCTTTGGTTATGAAGGTGGGCAAATGCCTTTGTATCGGCGTATGCCCAAGTTCGGTTTTCATAACCCCAATAAAGTCACGTATACTCCTCTTAACTTAGGACAATTGGATCAATTGGCGAAAAAGCATGGTTTCAGCACCGTCGATCCTGAAACATTGCGTGAACATGGTATCATTAATAATGGTGAAGTAATCAAAATTTTAGGCGACGGCGAACTTTCCAAAAAACTGACGGTAAAAGCTCATGCTTTTAGTAAATCGGCGAAAAAAGGAGTTGAGGATGCCGGCGGAAAAGCAGAAGTAGTGAAGCAAAAACCGAACCAATCCTAAATTACAGTTGCGAACGATTACTCCTCATATGAAATCTTAAGATAAGAGTATAATGAAGAGTTTAATTAATACGATACGTAATATATATCAGATTGATGATTTGCGGCAGCGTATATTAAATACTCTTTGGTTGATTCTTATCTACCGGGTGGGATCCTATGTGGTATTACCTGGTATCGATCCGACCCAATTGGAACAACTAGAGTCGCAGGGCCAATCGGGTATATTAGGATTGGTTAACATGTTTGCCGGCGGAGCCTTTTCCCGGGCGTCTATATTAGCGCTGGGCATTATGCCCTATATCTCTGCATCGATTATTATCCAGTTATTAGGTGTTACCATCCCTTATTTTCAAAAGTTACAGCAGCAAGGAGAGAGCGGACGTAACAAAATTAACCAGATTACGCGGTATTTAACTGTTCTTATAACGGCTGTCCAAGCTAGTGGATATGTGGTGAATATTAAAATGATGGCCTCCAGTGCTATTATTATACCGCAAGGCTTATTTGTGTTTACTACCGTCGTTATACTTACGGCTGGAACAATATTTGTTATGTGGATGGGAGAAAAGATTACCGATAAAGGGATAGGAAATGGTATATCATTGTTAATTATGATCGGTATTATTGCCCGTCTCCCCTTTGCCTTGGCTTCTGAGTTTGCCTCCCGTATATCCGGCGGGGGCGGTTTGGTGCCTTTCTTATTGGAGATCGCCTTCTTAGTTATTGTGGTGATCGGCGTGATTGCTTTGGTCAAAGCTACCCGCAAAATACCCATTCAGTATGCAAAACGGGTTGTCGGGAATAAGATGTACGGGGGAGCCCGCCAATATTTGCCGATTAAAGTGAATGCGGCCGGTGTAATGCCTATTATATTTGCCCAGGCCTTGATGTTTTTTCCTTCTCTCTTAACAAGCCTTTTTCCCGATTCACCAACCATGCAATCTATCGGGGCCACTTTTACCGATATCGGATCAGTTCCTTATAACGTGGTATTAGCCTTCCTGGTCATCGTATTTACTTATTTCTATACCGCTATTTTATACAACCCGACCCAAATGGCCGATGAAATGAAAAAGAATGGCGCCTTTATACCCGGTGTTAAACCCGGCCGTAAAACTACACAATATATAGATAGTGTAATTTCTCGCATTACCTTACCGGGCTCTATCTTTTTAGCTATCGTTACTATTATGCCCGCCTTTGCTATGGCAATGGGAGTAAAAACATCGTTTGCGATCTTCTATGGAGGAACAACATTATTGATTATGGTGGCAGTAGTACTTGATACCCTTCAACAGATTGAAAGTCACCTCCTCATGCGCCACTACGAAGGACTTACCAAGAAAGG
>CAZIGO010000385.1:0-769 GCA_964538595.1 uncultured Chitinophagales bacterium
GATAGCTGGGATGGTAGAAAAAGGATTGATGGGCGCTGTTTTCTATAAGGAAGCCACATCCAAATACCTTACTGACGATCAAATGAACGTGGATAATACAGAGGTAGAACCCGGCAAAGGAACAGATATGGGCCATCATTTTGATGAAGCCTTTGGTTATTTAGGAGTTCCGAAAGATTTCAAGTCGAATGATGCTGATGAAGAAGACGGTAATTATACCGGAAGTGCTTGGTTTTGGGGGCATTATATTTTAAGTCGTGAAGGCGAAACGGATATACGCACCCCTCTATTTGAGGCTTTTTTAAAGGGTCGCACGGCTATAGTCAATGATCGTAAATCTCGCCATTCGGAAGAGGATAATACTGATTATTTAGCAAAGCGGGATGAAGCGATTTCCGTAATTAAGGATAAGTGGGAATTGTTAGTGGCAGCTAACGTAGTCCACTACATTAATTCTACACTGGATGATATGTCAAATAATGATACCGGCAGTAAGTGGCATCACTGGTCGGAAGCCAAAGCATTTGCCCAGTGCTTAAAGTATAATATCGATAAACAAATTTCGGATAGTCAATGGAATGATATTATGAACTTACTGGGTGACAGCCCAAAAAACGTAACGGAATCAGATTTGAATAATGCCAAGCAGAAGTTGCAAGATGTATATGGCTTTTCAGACAGCCAAATGTTAAATCTCTAAAGGTCATTATAACTCAAGAGGAAGTGGGGTTGAATCCCCGCTTCCTCTAAATAGAGGTAAAGCACTTTT
>CAZIGO010000385.1:779-1380 GCA_964538595.1 uncultured Chitinophagales bacterium
AACATACGCCGTTCTATTTCTGATGTTAATGGGGGTATTAGTGCAATGCGAGCAAGACCCCGCGCCCTATCCTTCTCAAAATGAAAGCTTTGATCAAAAAGCAATGCTCAAACAGGTGGGAACGGATATTATAGTCCCTCATTATAAGTCCCTTAAACAAGAAGTAGAGCAATTAAATACTAAGATTGAAACGTTTACTCAATCTCCCAATACATCCAATTTGACGGCGGTACAGGAAGCGTTTAAGTCAGCCTATAAGCAATGGCAATATTGCTCTATCTATGAATTTGGACCCGCTAAAGATCAGGCGCTACGAAAAAGTGTGAATACTTTCCCAACAGATACGGCGAAAATAGATACCAGTATTCAAGAAGGCAATTATGATTTGTCTTCGTTTACATCCGTCGATATCAAAGGATTCCCTGCGTTGGACTATCTCTTGTTTGACCCTTACCATGGTGCGCATTCAGTTATTGTACAGTATACTTCAGATGCTAATGCTAGTGACACTGTAAGTATATTTGCTAATTTGGCTTCTGCGATTCCGGGTGCTAATTTAAGTTCTGAGTCAGGTAATCCGGCTATAGGTCATTTTGGCTGG
>CAZIGO010000385.1:1390-1985 GCA_964538595.1 uncultured Chitinophagales bacterium
TACAGTATACTTCAGATTCTAATGCTAATCAACGGAAAACATATTTGAAAGAGGTAGCCAGCCAACTTAAATCTGACATTACTACAGTTTATAATAAATGGACATCCAATAGTGACGGTTACTTGAAAACGTTTAAATCAAATACCGGTACAGATGCTGGGAGTTCAGTTAGTTTGTTGGTCAATGAATTAAATTTTGACTGGGAAATTTTAAAAAATGAAAAGGTAGGGATCCCCTTAGGTAAAAAGTCACTGGGTGATCCGTTTCCTGAAAAAGTAGAAGCTTACTATAGCCGGTATTCGCTTTCTTTAGCCAAGGAACAAGTAAAAGCGCACCGCCAATTATTTCAAGGGGTTGGTGATACTAAAGACGGCAAAAGCTTTGAAGAATATTTGGATTTTGTGGGGGCGGAGCATGACGGTCAAGCCCTTTCCAAAGTGATTAATAAGCAATACGATAAGGCTGAAAAGGCTTTGGAAAATATTCCGGCTCCCTTATCGCAGGCAATTTTAAATAATAAAGATAAAGTGGATGAGGCCTATAGTAAAATCCAACAACAGGTAGTCTATACCAAGACGGATATGCCTTCTGCTTT
>CAZIGO010000386.1:0-1976 GCA_964538595.1 uncultured Chitinophagales bacterium
CATCCAACTTATCAGGCTCGTGTGAAGTGGATGACAAGAGTGATGGACGTTTCGCAAAAAAATAACCACCATAAAATAATATTGCCGGAGGCCCCCCAACTTGAAAAAAATTTAATGTTAACATGGGGAATCCCTTATGAAAGTTTATTATTGTCGGCAGTACAAGGGAAACACAATACGCGTACTATAATATTTTCCAGTGATATCTCTCAAACAAAACAGAATAATGCTACGATAATGTTAACGCCCTGGGGCTATATTCCTTATAAAAACCTGAATAACCACTATTTCCGCTTACCGTCTCAACATTATCAACACTTGAATGGTACTCAACTCCCTTCTTATCCTTTAAAGCATTGATAATTGTTGTCAATTTGTCATATTTTTTGTGTTAACAAGGGAAATAAAGGGGGGTAACCTTCGTACTTGATCTAAAAGGAGGATTGGCAGGGTTTTTGCATCTTTATAAGTGGATAGGAAGCGCAATAAAGGAAGCTGACTTTCATACTTTATTTTGGATTCTTCTTTATAATCAGGAAGAACCAAAATAACAAAGCGATGATGACAACAATGAACCAGAAGAAAAAAGATAAAGAGCAAAAAAAATCAAAAAAGAAAAAGCGGGAGTCCTATTCTCAAGAGAAAAAGGATCGTATTTTTGAGAATGAATTTTTCCCGCATATAGATGCCTTGTATAATTTCGCGTATTATTTATCTTCTGATCATGAGGATGCCAATGATTTAGTTCAGGAAACCTATTTGAAAGCTTATCGGTTTATTGAATCCTATACAGAAGGAACTAATGCAAAGGCTTGGTTGTTTAAAATTTTAAAGAATGCATTTATTAATCAATACCGGAAGAGAAGTAAGCGACCGAATAAGGTAGAATATGAGGAAGCACCGATTTACACAAAAGGAGAGGAACATAATCAGTATATCGGTTATATTGATTTGAGGAAAGATATGTTCCAGGATCTTATTGGTGATGAAGTGACGGCCGCATTAAATCAGTTGCCGGTGGATTTTAAAACCATCGTATTACTCTGTGATGTAGAAGGCTTTACTTATGAAGAGATTGCTAAAATTGTCGATATACCCATTGGAACCGTTCGTTCCCGCTTACACCGGGCACGCAACATGCTTAAAGATCAATTAAAAGAATATGCTGAAAAACGGGGTTTTGAAGATAAAAGGAGTAAAAAAAACAAAAACTAAATAGTTATGTCATCACCAGAAGATCATAGTTGTGAGGAAGTCCTCAATCGTGTCTATTTGTGTTTAGACGGTGAAATGTCACCCGCCGAAGAAAAGGAGTTTTTAAAGGAAATTGACAACTGCTCTTGTTGTCTGGAAAAATACAATATTGAGCGAAGCTTTAAAGAATTCTTATCTGCCCGCATTGAACGTAAATCGGTGGCTCCTTCATTAATAGAGGATATTCGATCGCAGATCAGCAGTTACGCTTAATCGCTAGGTCGGTTTTTACTTTTCTCGTTGGATTTGGCTACCTTTAGACAGATACTGAACGTTGTAGCGTAAGTTCACCTTGTTATTTCATGGATAAATTTTTACAAGCACTTCAAAAAGGGGATCACAGAGCCTTAGCGAAAGGTATTTCGCTTATTGAAAATGATTTTAAGGAAGGACAAGCCCTGCTTCGGCAATTAAACTTTTCAGAATCGCCTGCCGTTATTGGCATAACCGGACCACCGGGCGCCGGTAAGAGCACACTACTTAATGCGCTCTTGAGTCATTTAACTCAAAAAAGTGAGAAGATCGGGATCCTAACGGTAGATCCCAGCTCCCCTTTTAACTACGGCGCCTTGTTGGGAGATCGTATACGATTGCGAAACTTTTATACGAACAGTAATGTATATATACGTTCCGTAGCCACAAGAGGTGCGTTGGGAGGTCTTTCAGAGAAAACAGTTGAAATGGTTGACTTGATGCGAAGCAGTCATTTCGATTATATCTTT
>CAZIGO010000387.1:0-1970 GCA_964538595.1 uncultured Chitinophagales bacterium
AGGCCAACGTTATAAGATCACCGTCCAGGCCCCTGCCTACCCCCCTACTTCTATTACTTTAAAAGCTGATACCACCTCCCAATACATTGAATTATCCACTCAATTTGAACTCTACCCCAAGCAACAATCCACGACCTCGCATGTTATATTAGATACTTTACAACGCCATCCCTTACCTCCGCCCCCCTCCTCTAATTAAAAGCAAATGCTTCAATCTTTGTATAATCTATTAATATTTACTAAATTAGCGAGAGACTTATGTTATTTATGAGAAAAAAGTATATCGTTGCATTGTTGGTGGTAGTGGCCATGGGCACTATGAAGGTTATGGGGCAGCGAGCCTATGGAGTACAAGAGGAGACTTGGGCCGTCGGACCGATGGTAGGTGGCTCGAATTACTTGGGAGATATTGGAACGAGCAGTTCTTCGGAACGTCCTTTTATTATGGATATGCAATTGAGCCGGACCCGTTTTATGGTTGGTGGCTTTGCCCGGTATCAACCTCCCTTATCTAATGCAAATTTATTCTTACGCGGCAATCTCATCTATGCTCAAGTATCTGGTGATGACGCCTTATCTAAATATCAACCTCGCCGCAATCGAAATTTAAGCTTCACTTCTGACATCATAGAATTATCCGTTGTTGCCGAATACATGGTGTTTAGTGCCGATTTTGTCACCGGTGGTTTCGGCCGGGGAACCCGGCACGAGATCGCTTTATTCGGTTACGGCGGCGTTGGTATGATCTATTTCAGTCCGCGTACCAAATACAAAGGCAACTGGGTCCGGTTAAAACCGCTATCTACTGAAGGGCAAGGTGTTATTGACGGGAAAGATAAATATTCATCGTTTCAACCGGTATTCCCGATGGGCGGTGAGTTTACCTATTCTCCGAACCCGACGGTTTATACGATCAGTCTAAACTTCGGATGGCGCTTTACTTTTACCGACTACTTAGATGATGTCAGTACTACCTACCCCGATAACGACAAATTACGAAAAGCCAAAGGGAAGACCGCCGCGGAGCTCTCGATACGTGCTGACGAGCGCGATAACTACGAATCCATCCGCCCTTATCATAGTGGAGGTGCCATACGGGGCGACCCCTCGGACAACGACTCCTATGGCTTTTTGAGTATTGGCTTCAATTATTACATTAAGCAGAAAGGACGGGTCATGACCCCCAGTTTCTAATATTTTCCCAGGTTTAACTTACTCTTATCCCATTATTCAACGATCTTTTCGCATAAACGGCGGAGGAAGCTATACATTAATCGTAACGGCCGTATAAGATAATACACCGGAAATAAAAGGAAAGGTAATCGTATCCATTGCCACTCCTGGTAAGTCGGATGTAGCAAAAAACACCCCCAAAAGTAGCATTGCTGTTTTTTCGTGTCCATTAGCGCTGAATTAAAGGACAAATAAGTGAGTGGCCCTTTCTGTTCTGTGGATGACCTCCAATTTTGCAACACTTGGTCCTGCTTTTTCTCCACGACGGGGGGAGCAGTTTTCAATTTTGATTGCCAGAAAGGAGAAAGCGAAGTGTTAAAACAGTGGCGACACAATTGAAGGGCTAAGAAGAGGCGATTTAATGTTCCGTAGTGTTGTCCTATATGCCATATTCCTCTATGGTCGGGATTTGTTTGCATGATCCGGTGAATATCATAGAGCCATGACAACCGTTGCCATTCATGTTTTGTACCATGATAAACCAAATAATTTACCAACAGGGGTTCTGATAACGTCCGGACTGTCTGTTTATGCACCTCCACCTCTTGGGGTTCCCCCCAAAGGGATTCTGTTGAAAAGGTCGGAATAAAAGGGCGCGTTTGCAATCGCCAGTGCAGTTCCACAAGAACGGGACGGTGCTGATGTATATAGGAAGCATCCGCGCTAAGGGATAAACGCGTCCATACATACCGCATATCGCCCGGAACGGATAACCGATAACCCAAATTTAACAATCG
>CAZIGO010000388.1:0-1957 GCA_964538595.1 uncultured Chitinophagales bacterium
GAATAATGTGCTCCCTTACGAGGAAGCCCAGATGATCTCTCGCCATATGGCCGAAGATTACGATGTGGACGTGCGTCATGAAACCGAATTGGCTCGAGTAGTACCTAATAACGATAATCGAATTAAAGCTGTTGAAACCAAAGGGGGCGATACCATTGATTGTGAATTTTTAGGTGTAACGATCGGAGTTCATCCCAATATTGACTTTCTCCAAAACACAAAGTTGGCCACCGACAAAGGGATACTAGTTGACCAATATTTGCGAACGAACATCGAAGGGGTCTATGCTGCCGGAGATTGCGCTCAACTCAAGTCACCTCCTGCCGGCCGGGGACCGATTGAACCGGTTTGGTATGTGGGGCGTATGCAAGGACGGACAGCCGGTCTTAATATGACCGGCAAGTCTTTATCTTACGAGCCCGGTATTTGGTTTAACTCCGCTAAATTTTTCGATATCGAGTATCAAGTATACGGGGACATAAAGCCCGAATTGCCCAATGATGAAGCTACTTTATACTGGGAACACCCGACACAACACAAATCCATCCGCATCAATTACCGGAAAGATAATCAACAAGTCATCGGTTTTAATTTAATGGGAATACGCTATCGCCATGCAGCTTGTACCCGATGGATTAAAGAAAAGCGAACGATCAGTTATGTCCTGCAACATCTACAAGAAGCTAATTTTGACCCGGAATTTCACCCGCAATATGAAAGTGCGCTCATCCAAAAATATAATCAATCACACCCGGACAATCCGCTCCCGCTCCCAAAAAATGAGGGCTTATTTAACTCTATCATGAAAAAAATGATGTAACAACTTCCCGGGTTTGTTCATTAACAATTGAACATTTGCTCATTTATTTAACCAAATCACCTAATGCAGAATTTTAGTTGCTATTAGTATTAATTTTGAATTCACATTTATTTTTAGCTATTGAAAGAAACCTTTTTATGAATGGAAAAGCGAAAAAGAGCAAATCGATGATGTATTGTTGGTAGGAAAAAAGTTCGACCCATATTCGTCAAGCAACTGACAAATATATCTGGGTATATTTGTTTAATTTTTTCAATGCATAACGAGTATTTTCTATGAGTACTTCAAAAACAGAGCCCTCGATCAGTGTTAGTAACCCCGATCCCCGTCAATTGGATGCTATCGAAAAAGGGGGACTGGGCCTTACTGCTATCGGCTTTGTATTATTGTTGGCCGCTGCTCTCGGAGGGGGTGATCATTATCCCCTCACATTTCTTATCGCTAGTTTAGGGAGCATTAGCGGTGGCACGCTTTTGTATACGATCCGACATTATGGAAAGTCACATGCAGGTGTAAAGAACCACTATGTTTGGTTCGATAAGATGACTTCCCGCGGCGCTTTGGGATGGATGTTAGGTATTGTTCTAACGGGGTTTTATATTCTACTTTATTGGTTCCCTTCTTCCCTCGGACATCTTATCAACGCTTTTGATCCTTTAAGCCAATTGATCCGGGGATCATCAGCTAACCAATGGTTTCTTTATGGTACCCTGTATACATTAGCTATCGTGGTCATGGGAGTGAAGGCCATTTATAAATACCGGCATACCAACTATCAAATTATCCGGACCATTTCGGTTATGATCTCCCAATTTTTCTTTGCCTTCCTCATCCCTAATGTGTTAGTCTTATTCAACCAACCTGAATACTACTTTAACTATTTTTGGCCCCTCAAACCTGAATACCTCTTCCCTTCTAAGTTTACCGCTTTACTGAATAGTCCGGCCGAGCTCAGTGTCTTTATGGCCTACTGGGGCATATTTATTTCTTTTATCGGAGTGCCGTTGCTTACTTATTATTTCGGTAAGCGGTGGTACTGTTCGTGGGTCTGCGGATGCGGGGGACTGGCCAACACGCTAGGAGACGACTTTCGCCATTTATCGGATAACTCCCTCAAAGCTTGGCAAATAGAGCGAT
>CAZIGO010000389.1:0-1950 GCA_964538595.1 uncultured Chitinophagales bacterium
TGATTGTGGATGAAATCAAGGAACAGTTAGAAAAAATCGCCGATCAATCTGATTCTCCCTCAACCCTTCATTTACGAGTGCACCCTTTCTTGGGAGCGTATATTACACAAGGGATTTGGTCAGAAAAATGGAGGTGGGGCATGCACTATCGGAAATGGCTTAAAGTAGAAACCGACCGGGATTGCCACATGACGGAGTTCCACTTTTATGACAGTGAGGGTCAAGAATGGGGGAGTGACCACACTTCTCAATAACTTCTTGCTTAAAGATTCGGTTTATTAGGAATTTCCTTAGAAAAGTGTGCAGAGGACTTATAAATTCTATAGGTGGGATTAACTTTGGCTATCAAAAGCAGCAATTTCTTCAATATATTGACGGTGATTGGCTAAGCGGGGCACTTTATGTTGACCCCCCAGCTTGTTTTTCGATTTGAGCCAACGGTGAAAGGTGCCCGTGTTTACAGAACGAATTATAGGACGAGTTAAAGCGATGGATTTATAGCGTTTGGCTTCGTAATCAGAATTGTTAGATTGCAGGGAGCGGTCCAAAATAGTGGTAAACTCATCCATATCAGCAGGCGGGGTTTCAAATTCGATCCACCACTCATGGCCACCTTTATTATTGTTAGAGAAGTAGATTGGTCCTGCCGTATACTCCTTTACCTGCGCTCCTGTTTCTTCGCAAGCTGTTGCCAACGCGGTTTCTGCATCTTCTACAATGACCTCTTCTCCAAAGGCGTTAATGAAATGCTTGATTCGACCCGTTACTTTAATTCGATAAGGTTGAGTCGAGGTAAAGGTAATAGTATCTCCCACTATATAACGCCATAGTCCATTATTAGCACTTATAACAAGGGCATAAGAGTGTCCCACTTCCACCTCCTCAAGGGTATAAGCAGGAGGGTGGAACTGGTTGATATTTTCTAAGGGAATGAACTCGTAAAACTGCCCATGGTCTGTAAGCAATAACATATCCTTTCGGCCCGGCCGGTCTTGAAAGGCAAAAAAACCCTCTGAGGCATTATAAGTTTGATAATAGTCGAGAGAGGAGCCTGCCCACTTTTTAAATTGTGATTCATAGGGAGAAAAATTTACTCCGCCATGGATATAGAGCTCAAGTTGGGGCAGTATTTCTTTTAACTGATTCTTCCCTGTCATTTGAAGAAGCCGTTTGATAAGAACGAGGGTCCAGGTAGGAACCCCGGAAATGTTGGTGATTTTTTCTCGAAGCACAGATTGCGCCATTAATTCAAGCTTTTGCTCCCAGTCTTCCATTAGGGCAACCGATAACTCTGGAGATTGAAACCATTGAGGGACACTACCCATATTTTGCAATAAAACAGCAGAAAGGTCGCCGTAATAAGTGTTTTGATTCAGTTGGCTGATGGAATGACTGCCCCCTAAAACCAATCCTTTACCGGTAAATAGATTTGTATAAGGGTGGTGGTAGCAATACGAGGCTAAAATATCTTGTGAAGCTTTGTAATGACAATATTTTCGATTGGTGCGAGGGATAGGAATAAACTTACTTTTATCATGGGTGGTACCTGAAGATTGGGCATACCAATGCACTTGTCCGGGCCAAAGTATATCAGATTTGCCTTGCATCATCTCTTTGATATAGGGTTGCAATGACTCATAATTTTGGAGGGGGACTAGACTTTGGAAATCCTCTATGGTTCTAATCGACGAGAAGCCCATTTTTTGCCCCCATTGGGTCTGCTGCCCTTGTTGTATTAAGTGGTTAAACCATTTCTTTTGTGCTACACAAGGTTGCTGGCGGTAATATCGGATGTTGGAAAGACGTTGCTTTAAAAAGTATTTGACCACCTTGTTAATAAAGTTCATAGCTGTTTTACAGAATTATTTAGCGCCTTTACCTTTAAAATACGACTTAATCTTTGTGTAAAGAAGTATTTCAGTAAGTGTTGTTGACTTAATCAGCCCTTTA
>CAZIGO010000390.1:0-1949 GCA_964538595.1 uncultured Chitinophagales bacterium
CTCCCCTCCCCAACGCGATCCCGCCGTTCCCCTTTCGGTCATTATTTGTGCAAAGAACGAATATGCTTCTCTCCAACAACATTTACCTGCTTTTTTACAGCAAGACTATCCTACTTTTGAAGTCATTGTGGTTAATGACCACTCCGCGGACGGTACGGCTTCCTTGTTGGAGCAATTGTCGCAACAATATGACCATCTCACCGTGGTTTCTCCGCCCTTTACTACTTCTCTTCCCGGGAAACGCAGTGCCCTAAAAGCAGGGATCGAAGCTGCCCAATACGAGTATCTTACATTCAGTGATGCCGACTGTCAGCCGGCCCACCAGCAGTGGTTACAACACATTAATTACCATTTCAACCACGGAAAATCAATCATACTGGGTTATTCTCCCTACGCTACCTCCTCTACTCGCCGTTTTTCGCAACGTTTACTCCATCTCTACCTTCAATACGAAACTTTCTATACCGCCTTGCAATATTTCTCTTTTGCTTTAGCAGGAAACCCTTACATGGGAACTGGTCGCAACCTGGCCTATACGAAACAACTATTCTACCAAAACGAAGGGTTCCGTTCCCCACCACCGACATTATCAGGGGATGATGACCTTTTTATCAACCAGGCAGCTACCGCTTCCAACACCGCTATCAATATCCATCCGAACAGCTTTGTTTATACCACCCCTCTCCCCGGCTGGAGGGCCTACTTCCAACAAAAACAACGCCACCTAACCACCGCTCCCCACTATCGATGGAGTACTCAAATACCCCTGGGCGGACTGGCCATTGCTCAAAGTATTTTTTATATAAGTTTTTTTATATTGATAATATTTAGCAACGATCGAGGAGTCATTTTGACGATTTACGGCTTAAAAACCATAGTGCAAATTCTTATTTTTAGCTTCAGCATGCGCAAATTAGCGCTTAGCCATTTAATAAAATATGTATTATTTTTAGATTTGGTACACTGGTTATTTCATGTTATTATTGGGCCATTGTCGATATTCAAGAAGCAACGTAAATGGTAAAAAAGTTTTCCTTACAAGCCAAGAAGGATTATGAACTCGTAAAACGGGCCCGCGAGGAAGGCGACCAGGATGCATATGCTCAACTCATGGGGCGCTACAAGGACTCCGTATATTATGTGCTCTTGCGGATGGTTTATAATGAAGAAGACGCGGAAGACCTCACAATGGAAGCGTTCGGGAAAGCTTTCAACAACCTTGAAAAATACGACCCCAATTACTCGTTCAGCACGTGGTTCTACCGTATCGCTATTAATAATGCTATCGACTTTATCCGCAAAAAAAAGCGCGCCAAATCCTCCAGTGATAAAACGGTTTCGTTAGATAAGCCGATCAATACGGATGAGGGAGATACAATAAAACGTACCTTAGAAGGAAAAAATCCCGATCCCGAGCGCCAGTATATTAAGGAACAACGCAAAGAGATGATCCGTAAGGTAGTAGAGCAAATGACCGATCGGCACCGGAAGCTTATCGAGCTCCGGTACTTCAACGAGTATTCGTACAAAGAAATTGCCAAAGAATTGGATAAACCCCTGGGCACTATCAAAGCTCAACTCTACCGTGCCCGGGAAGTATTGAATAACATTTTGGATCAAACCAAAGATAAATATTAATAGGGGCGGCTGCTACCATTTTTGATAAATCATACCCAAAAGCTGAACTATCGACTTCAATTTCATCACACAACACTTTCCCCAACTAACTTCCCACCAGCAAGAACAATTAGAAGCCCTTGGTCCCCTCTATAAAAAGTGGAATGCCCGCATCAATGTTATTTCCCGGAAAGATATCGACAACCTCTATTTTCATCACGTTTTGCATTCCTTAGCTATTGCATTCTACCAATCTTTCCCGAAAGAGGCTGCTATATTGGATTTCGGCACCGGCGGCGGTTTCCCCGGACTTCCACTCGCTATTCTGTACC
>CAZIGO010000391.1:0-1031 GCA_964538595.1 uncultured Chitinophagales bacterium
ATGAAGGTTTTATTCATAACCCCGTACCCGCCGGGGGTAGCCCCCAGCCAACGGTTTCGTTTTGAGCAGTTTTTCGCTTATTTAAAAGAAAATAACATACATTACAAACAAGCCCCATTTATTGACAAAAGGACTTGGCGCGTGCTCTATTCATCAAGTTATACGTTACAAAAAGTAGGGGGGGTAATTAAAGGTTTTTTGAAACGGATTATACTTTTGTTTCAAATATCAAAGTACGATTTGATATTTGTACACCGAGAGGCCTCCCCCATCGGTCCTCCATTTATTGAATGGACCATCAGTAAACTTTTTCAAAAAAAAATGATATTCGATTTCGATGATGCAATCTGGTTATTATCAGAAAGCAATAGAAGTGTTATATTAAATAGGCTCAAGTGCCCCTATAAAACAAAGCATATATGTAAGTGGTCACATAAAGTGATCACAGGGAATAATTATCTTAAAAGTTTTGCCCAACAACATAACCCTAATGTTAGTATAATCCCCACGGTCGTTAACATCCAAAAAACTCATAATAAGTTAAAAGATCAATCCCAAACTCCCGTTAATATCGGTTGGACAGGCACTCATACGACCCTTCCTTATCTTTTGTCACTCAAACCACTACTCAAAAAAACCTTTCACCGTCATCCCAGCTCTCACTTTGTGTTGATAGCCAACCAACCCCCTTCCACTGACTTCCCTCACTTAGATTTTCGTTACTGGAATAAATCTAAAGAAATAAATGACCTGCTTGCATTCCACATCGGTCTTATGCCCCTTTCTAAAAATAAGTGGGCACGAGGAAAGTGTGGATTCAAAATAATCCAATATATGGCATTAGGTATCGTGCCAGTGGCCTCAGCGGTTGGAGTTAATAAAAAAATAATAGATCATGGTCAAAACGGGTTTTTATGCAATAAGCAAAAGGACTGGCTAAATTATATTGAAAAGCTTATAAAAAAACCCGCATTGAGAGCCAAAATGGGAAAAGCCGGTCGTAAAAAAATAAAGGACCACGACAGTGTGAA
>CAZIGO010000391.1:1041-1947 GCA_964538595.1 uncultured Chitinophagales bacterium
ACGTAAAATTTTGTTGTAGGCTTTTAAGGGTTGCGTAAATTAGTTTCTGTAAAAGTAAAAAAAGCCACGGCTGTTGTTAATTTTGATTGATTTTCAAACCAAAAACCAACAGCCATGGCTCAAGACAATAAAAAAGATAAGAAACAACAGATACTTTCACAACTTAAAGCACTGACGGATACAGAAGGCGAAGATATTATGGGAAAGATTGTCAAATTAGGGTTAGAGCAACTCATGGAGCTTGAAAGAGACGCTCACGTAGGCAAGGAGTCCTACGAGCGAGGAGAAGGGCGCAGGACGTATCGCAACGGTTATAAAGACCGTCAGCTGTATACGAGGGTTGGTCCGTTGACGCTTCGTGTACCGAAGACGCGTGACGGGAAATTTTATCCCAGCATACTCAACAAGTATCAACGGAGTGAGAAGGCGTTAGTATTGGCCTTAGCGGAGGCTTATTATCAAGGTGTGAGTACTCGGAAGATGAAGCGGGTAACCGAACGTTTGTTGGGGAAGGAGTTTTCCAGCCAGGCAATCAGTGATTTTGCGGCCCGGTTGGACGGAGAGCTGGAAGGCTGGCGCAACCGATCGATCGAAGGTCATTATCCCTACGTGTTGGTCGATGCCCGTTATGAGAAGTGTCGGATCGACCACCGGATAGCCGATGTGGCGGTATTGATAGCCATAGGGATTAACGAGGAAGGCTACCGGGAGGTGTTGTCGGTAGATGTGAGGTGGGGAGAGACCAAGACCAGCTGGGAGCAGTTTTTCGGGGACCTGAAGGAGCGAGGTCTCTCAGAGGTTCGACTCTTTACCAGTGATGCCCATCCGGGAATTCGATCAGCCATCAAGCACCACTTTACCGGTACGGCCTGGCAGCGGTGTCAGTGTCATTTCCTCAGAGAGATG
>CAZIGO010000392.1:0-398 GCA_964538595.1 uncultured Chitinophagales bacterium
GCTTGTTTGTCTTTATCACTTATCCGCTCCCTCGAATATTTAGATGTAAAATTGGAAAGCTTTTTTACATCACCCCGGTCTTTTATCCACTCTTCCCGTAAACGGGGAATACCTTTATGAACATCAATATCTATCTCCGGGTCCGTATAAGGGCCACTCGTATCATATAAAGGGACCGACGGGTTTTCTTTGGTCCCGACCGAGGCCATATCCGGATTGGTCTTTTCCAATTTTACTTCTCGCATGGCCACCTTAATATCATGCCGTTTTCCTTTAACATATATTTTACGGGAATTAGGAAAAGGGTCGCGAGTAATTACATCTTGTTGTGGTGTTCGTTCTTTTTTAGGCATAAGGTATATTTTTTCTGTAAACAGTTTATACTCACCCCCCTTGTG
>CAZIGO010000392.1:408-1928 GCA_964538595.1 uncultured Chitinophagales bacterium
GAGGCGGTAATAACTAATATATTATCTTCATCGTTTAGTGTATATTCTTTCCATTTTTGCTGGGGGACCACCTGATCATTGACAGCCACCGCTATACCGGATTGCTCTTGTAGGTCATAATCCTCCAGTAAACGGTACAGCGTAACCCCCTGCTCAATGGAAGTAGCTTTATCATTGACATAAATCGTCATAGCGTCAACGATGTTTTAATCATAAGTACAATACGGGGGAAAAGATACTGAGAAAGGTTTAACCAAGGTCCCTTCGCCAGTATTACCTGGTTCAGGTGCTAAGGGTATAATCTCAGCTCTCTGCTTTATTACAGAGAACACCCCCGTCTATAACTAACTAAATAAAAATATACAAAAATTGTAAGGGTTATTCAAGCAATGAATTATTTCCATGCCGAAGATTTTTATAACTCTTTATCTCCGCCCGTACCTCCCCTACTACAATAGGAGAACGTACCCGGATCGGTATACGATTTTTATCATCTGTTGCCCAAACCACCATATCTTCGCCTCCTTCAAAAATCGTACCCTCAATCAACAGGGGCCGGAATTTTACACAGCGCACTTTACCAAATTTGCAATCAATAACTTCCTTACCGATATAACGTATATATAGCGGATAGATCTGTTGATCCAAAAAGATGGTGATAGGAATAGTATCGTTATAGTTGTACTCCGTAAAATCTATATTACGTGCTGCATAAATTGCCGATAATACATCCTGTGTACAATCAGGTATCTCATATTTTTTTAGGGCTTTATCATCTTTTATCTCATGAGCTATATTCTTTTTATGATAAAAACTGATATCTTCGTAAATAGTGTATCCCCCTTCATAAACATCACGATAAAACTGTAGGGGAAGCAATGACTTTTTGTGCAAGTACGTTTCATATTTATCCCTGACTTTATAAAACCAATCGTAGGAAGGATAGGTGGCTCCATAAGCGGTAATATGATAACAGGGTTCACCACGCAACACCGCCGACTCCACGGTAAAATCCACTTCACCGGCGTTCATCCACATCATATTCCAATGGTAATATACTTTATAAGTCAACTTTTCCCCTGCCTGGAATGTGGTATTCTTCACTTTACACTGGGTGGAGTCCGCTTGTCCCTGACTTGTTATCAAAAAAGTAAGCGCCAATAGAAATATTATATTTCGACAAAACTCCATATTGCAATATCTTATTTAAAAAACTTTTGCGCTAATACAAAATAACTCCCGGCTAAGGCCGGAAATACGAGATTAATCAACCAAAGCATAAAAGTAGCTGAAATAATATTAGCTTCAAGTCCTGTCACCACAGCTCCCAAAACAAAGAGAGCCACATTACCTCGAACCCCCAACTCGGCCAAGGTCGGATAAGGAATAGCCATTTGAAGAAAAAATATAAAAGCAATGAGCAACAAGCCAGTTAGTAATCCAACTTCTACTCCAAAAACTTGCAACAACAACCAATATTGCATACTAAATACCAAATACCGTAAGCCCGTTAACAGCAA
>CAZIGO010000393.1:0-1925 GCA_964538595.1 uncultured Chitinophagales bacterium
ACGATTCCAGTAGGGTTGCCACCATTCGAGCAGGAACCGATAACAATGACAGCACTCCTGCCATCAAGTACAACCTGGAAGACCATTTAGGCAGCAGCAGTGTGATGGTGGATGATGGTGGTACTTTGGTCAACCGGGAAGAGTATTACCCGTTTGGTGATACCAGCTTTGGTGGCTTTGCCAAAAAGCGTTACCGGTACACGGGAAAGGAAAAAGATGAAGAGAGCGGGCTGTATTATTACGGGGCCAGATACTATGCTCCGTGGACTTGTCGGTTCATTAGTGTGGATCCGATGGCGGATGATTATGCCCATCTGACGCCTTACAATTATGCCAGCAACAGGCCGAGCACCTCAGTAGACATAGATGGACAGCAAACCAATGATGAAGAAAAAAGCCAGAGTTCTGGAGGTGAAAATGGAGATAATAAAGAACAAGAAGGCGAAGTAATAAATGTACACAAGTCTAAAATGGAGAAGGCAAAGGCGAAGATGGAAAAGAAAAAGACTAAGATTGAAAACCTTAAGGCTAATAAACCAGAAAAAGGTGAATTTGAAGATAAAAAAGAATATAGGGAAGCAAAAAGTAAACATGAAGAAAAATTAAAAGAAGCAAAATCGGAGTATAGGGAAGCCCGTTCCAAATATAAGAACCAAAAAGAGAAGTATGAACAGGTTGAAAAGTTGCTTAACGAATATGCGTACTATCACCCGGAAGGTTATGAAGAATTGAAGAGTTATGAGGATGCGAACGGTAATCCAATTGATGTTTATGTGAAAATAAATGAAGAACTCAAAATAGAAAAAGGTGTTGACAAATTACCTACTGGTGAATTTGGAAGGCTAAATATGGAAACAGTTTATTTTAACAAGGAAAGTGAAGAGTTTGCAAACGTAGAAACTGAACAATATGGTAAAAATTCAGTAATTATTGAATTAGCGCCTGATAATTATGCTTCAACTATTGCTCATGAAAAAGGTCACTTTGATTTTTTCTATCACCAATACCCTAAAAATAGAGAATATTTAAATAAGACTGGAGGTGTGAAGCCAAAAGGGAGACATGGGAATGTAAAAGGACATAAAGACCCAAGTGGTATAAGAGCGAATAAAGAAGAGAGTCAATATAAAGAAAGTAAAAAGCAAATTATAAAATCAAAAGGCTATTTTGAAAGTAGTGGCTTTAAAAGAGATTGAAATGAAAATAACATTTTCTTTTATTTTTGTTTTCATTAGTATTTTTTCCGTTTCAGGTCAGGAAAACAGGCAAAATCATCAAAAACTCACTTATACCGTTAAAGTATTGTGTATGGCAGAAATTATCTCTAACGCAAACATTACTGACAGTGCTAAAATTTATTGCCTGTTAAATGATGACGCTTCAAGGTTAAAATTGAAACCTTTGGAATCTTCGGCAATTTTCAAAAAGCATAACTACGTATTTTATAATGTTACATGGGATAAAACCATTTCAGCTTCTTGCATTGGTGGAGTTGATTCTTTTGACGCTCACGTTTTTACTTCAAATTACTCCAATGCCCTAAGTTCATTTGCTCATTTTAAAATTGCCATTAAAACCGAAAAAGTACCCCAAAAAGATGGGAGTGTGCGTAGATTACACAGTATATTTAAAATTAAAGGGTTTGACATAAATGAAGTTGAAAAGGTTTTATCTGATGTTTATAGTAATAGAGCTAAAAAAATGGATGAAATTAAGAAAGCAATAGAAAAGGATAATATTTTTGTTGAAACTATTGATTTATTGGAGATGGTAGAGTGATTTATAATGTTTTAAAACCATTTTAGTTATTCAATTATTTTGATTATTTGTTTATTAATAGGTCTAAAGGTGACAATATCCAAATATCTTGCATAAACAGTCTTACCACCAATTTGACGAAGCCGGGGTGGAAACCGTCACCAGCT
>CAZIGO010000394.1:0-1924 GCA_964538595.1 uncultured Chitinophagales bacterium
CCTTGTCATCCCCACTACTCCCATAATTTTGCTCCCATTGGATTTCTTGAGCAGGCAAATAACTCATAAAACCCACCCCTATCGCAATAACGGCTATTGTTTTTGTAAAGACTTTCCTAAACATAAAATTATAAAATTGCCAGCTGTTCCACATCAAAAGTATTTCCCTTCGTGAGGCGAATCGTATAATTACCCGGATTGTAATTGGCAACATCCAATTGTATCGGGCTTACCATACTTTTCTTAATCTTGAATTGTTCTACAACACCTCGCGTAGGGTGTTCAATGCGTAACTTACCCCCCACTGCTTCAGGTACATAATCAACAAACACAATATCATCCGCCGGGTTGGGATGTATGTCAATCAAGTCCTCATTAGTTAAATCAGGTGCTCTGACTCTACCACGGGTTGAAGCACAGAAAAGAGTATCTTTTATAGATGATGACCTATTACTGATTTCCGGGGTTATTGTGTCCTGTAACATATTTGCAGAAGTAATCGATTTTACATCTAAAACTGTAACAGGGGTATCGAGGTTTTTAGTACTCACATTATTTTTACAGCTTGTAGCGCCTTCTTCAATATCCGCCCGAATAAAAGTTTGATTAAACATACCTGTCGCATTTACCATTTTTGTGGTTGTGTGTACATCAGATATAATGGAATCTGTATACAGACTCTCCCATTTAGTTTCCCCTTTTTCGTTAGTATTCAATAGATAAGCTCCACCAATACTTGACGAACTATAACTTCCCCCTACTATATAATCGTTTGTACCTCCTGATACAGATATAGTGTTAGCTCTTATGAAATCAATAGCGTCATCGCTCCACCCATTCGGCTGAGGATGAAGATTTGCCCACTTTACATTTCCATTTAAATCGGTTTTCATAACAAAAACACCTGTACCAGCGGAATTTAGGAAAGGGTCAACCTGAATTAGCTTTCTTGCATTGCCAGTTACAAGAATATCCCCTGTGGTGGGGTCTGTAGTTACGGCATTTCCCATTTCATAACCATTAATGGCATACCTTTTTTTCCAATTTATATTTCCATCGCCTGCATTAAGCGAAATTAAAAATATATCCTTCTCTACATCATCTAAATCTTCTTTTGGTGGATCAACTAATTTGCCAGTAGCTACTAATTCTCGAACACCCGGTTTAGGGGGTGTGGACTTCCCCTTATTATGTATGCTGCGTTGTTTTAATGGTTCCTTACGTAAATCCGTAATAGCTTTACCTTCTTCATTGGCACTATCTTTTTTTAAAATTTTAACCCAAGCTATATCACCGGCTTGTTGAGTATCACTGGCTGAGTATTTCGTATGCAAACCAAGAAAAAGGACATCATGCGTAGGTGTGCCGAACTTTGTTGCTTTTCTTGCTGTACTACCCGTAAGAACAAATTTACTTACAGTGTCATTTTGAGCATTTGGTACATCAGGATAAGCTATATCATTAACTTCATCAGTTGAGGCATTACCATAACTTTTTGCCCATAATACCTGTCCATTATTCCCCTTTACGGACATAGCAAAGATATCCCTATCAGTTTCTCCAAATGGTGTTGTGTTTCCCACAATAAGATAATTATTACAATTACAAACATTGCTAAAACTCCCCCTTATTCTTATAATTGCCTTAGGTACTTCCTCCTCGCCTATGTCATAAGAATTACTCCAAATCACACTACCATTTTTATCAGTTTTTGTTAATAAGACTTCATCTGAAACTCCGTCAGTTGTGGTTCCTGTAAGTAAAAAGTTATCATTACTCGTTTTCACAATCGCCTTTCCTTCACTGGTAGTATTAACATTATATGATTTTTCGAAGACGGTATCCTGCCCTAAGGAAATACTGTATATGGAAGTTAAAAGAAATGCGAATATCGTTTTAGCCACTTTTTTATACAAAATAACTT
>CAZIGO010000395.1:0-1922 GCA_964538595.1 uncultured Chitinophagales bacterium
GGGGCATCGGTTTCCAGTACCATTTTATCCAGCGGAAGTTGGGCTACCGCTTGATCCAAATCAGCATTGTTAAAGGTAACAATGCCGCCAATACCCAAATAAAAATCTTGCAAGTTGATAATACGCTCTCCGCCGGCTTTATCAGCATTGAAGCAATGAAATATACCAAAGAGCTTTTCGTCATTTTCCTCCTCAAGCACTTCCAGCACTTCTTCAAAAGCGTCCCGGCAATGAATAACGATGGGAAGTTGCATAGATTTTGCCCAGTTGATCTGTTGCCGGAAAGCATCGATTTGTTGTGCTTTATAAGTATCGTCCCAATATAGGTCGATACCGATTTCTCCTACCGCATAAAAAGGGTGACTTTGTAATGTTTTTTCTATTTGAGCCAGTTCCTCTTTGTAATGCTCGTCGACAGAACAAGGGTGTAGCCCCATCATGGGATAACATTGTTGCGGATAGGCTTCTACTAACGAAAGAAGAGGGGCAATGTATTCACTGTCGATATTGGGAAGGAAAAATTCTTTCACCCCGTTATCTTCAGCTCGTTTGATTACTGCATCACGGTCTTTATCAAACTTTTCGAGGTATAAGTGAGTATGCGTATCTATTAAGTGAGCCATGGATTAAAATAATTTTTGCTAGCGGCAAAAGATAAGTGATAATTCAGGAATTCAAGAAGGAAAGATCAGCAAACTGGAACCCCCGTTGGGTATAGTACTGTAAAAGGGCAGGAACAATATTTTTTAGATGGGCAGAAGAAGCAGGATGATCATGAAGAACAATAATAGATCCTGTCTCCACATTTCGGGTTATATTTTGTAATACGGCAGAAGGAGAAAGCCGGGGGTCGAAGTCTCCCGGCATAACATCCCACATAATGAGTTGAAATTGATGTTTTAACTGTTGAAATTGGGCCGGGGAGAGTAACCCATAGGGAGGACGGAACAGGTGACTGGTAAACTCTGATTGACATTGTTGAATATCACGCCAATAGGTGCGGTAATGGGTATGCCAACCATTGAGGTGATGATAGGTATGGTTGCCTAGGGTGTGATGTTGCTGAATAGCTTCAATCAATTGCGGATGTTGATGCGCTTGATTGCCGAGGCAAAAAAAAGTAGCGCGAGCATTGAATTTTTCTAAAGTATTAAGGAGCCAAGGAGTAGTAGTAGGGTGAGGCCCGTCATCAAAAGTGAGGTATAACACCTTTTGATCTGTGTTGATATGCCAATATCCTCCGTTGAAGATATGTTGAATCCAGGGCGGCGTTTTTGTTAAATACCACACCGGTGGGCAAATTCGAATATAACAGGTGAAAGATTAATATAAAGGGGCATACTTTGCGAAACGTTAGATATTTATTTTAAATTTGACCTCAGTATATAAACTATAAAGAAAACACACATTATGCAAACTTTGAAATATGTGCTAATAGGATTAATAGGAGGTGCGCTCATCTTTTCCTGTGCTAATCCCCGTAAACTAAAAGAGTTAGAAGCGGAGAATAAAGAGTTGGAGTCGGAAAATGAAACGTGTAATGATAAATTAGATTCGGCCCAAGCCCGCTTAAAAACATTGAATAAACGGGTGAAGCGATTGGAAGAACAAGTGGAAGTATTACAGAATGATACCTCGGTGATGGGACGCAAATACCGGAAGGTAAAACGCCTTAATAAAGACGTGAATGACATGTATGAACGGTTAAAGAAACAATATAAAGAGCTGCTGGCCAATACGAGTAGTGAGAAGGAAAAGATCAGCCGGGAGCTGGAAGTTAAAAAGCGAGAGCTGAATAATAAGGAAGAGCGATTAAATAAGTTGGCGGATGAATTGGAAAACAAAGAAGATAACATCGAAGAAATGCGAGCGAACTTAAAAGACCGGGAGCAACGGATCAAAAAGTTAGAAGATATTATAGC
>CAZIGO010000396.1:0-1907 GCA_964538595.1 uncultured Chitinophagales bacterium
GATATACTGGAAGTAGCTGAAGCGATGGGGTTATCCTATGAAATGGTGAAAGGGAAAGGCCCTGTGTTCGAATCGCCCCTCCGCTCTAAAAAGCAAATTAACACCTTACAACGGGCTAATCCTGAGCAAGACCTGAGGTATGTGGCCGAAGCTATACGCTTGGTAAAAAAAGAGTTGAAGGGACGAGTCCCCTTGATCGGCTTCGCCGGTGCTCCTTGGACATTATTAGCTTTTATGATAGAGGGGGAAAGTTCAAAAAAGAAATCTTTTGCCCGCCGTTTTTTATATCAACAGCCCGAAGCGGCTCACCAAGCCTTGGAGTTAATTACGGATAGCACAATACGATACTTGAAAATGCAGGCAGCAGCTGGCGCTGATATTTTACAAGTATTCGATTCTTTCGCCGGTCTGCTGAGTCCCGACCTGTTCGACCGGTTTTTATACCCTTATCTGGAAAAGATCGCCCGCCATATTACGGATACTCCCTTGATCATTTTTCCCAAAGGGGCTTACTTCGCCTTATCGAAGTTAAAAAAATTGCCGGCCCCGGTATTAGGATTAGATTGGAATGTCGATCCGGCCTTGGCTCGACAACAAATAGGGACCAACATGACACTGCAAGGGAACATGGATCCTTGTTTATTGTATGCCGATACTGATTATATTCAGCAAGCGACCCGGGAGATGATAGAAGCTTTCGGGAAACAAAACTATATAGCTAATTTGGGGCATGGAGTGTATCCTGATACTCCCCTCGATGGAGTAAAATGTTTTGTCGATACAGTAAAAGGGTCCCAGTAAGGAGGGAAGTACAGCGGACAGACAATTTCATTTAGTTGAAGTAATAACTATGCAGAAGAATAATAGTACGCTGGTTAATGCTTGGTCCATGTATGATTGGGCAAACTCTGTATATGCTCTCGTCATTACTTCCACTGTTTTTCCCGTGTATTATGGAGAAGTGACCACGGAAGGGAGCTCCGATATTGTTACCTTTTTGGGCCTCGAGATAGTGAATACTACGCTCTATTCCTGTGCTTTATCGTTCTCTTTTGTTTTGATTGCTTTGTTTTCCCCGATGTTGTCTTCCATCGCTGACTATGCCGGTAAAAAGAAGTCTTTTATGCAGTTTTTTTGTTATTTGGGGGCTCTCTCTTGTGCCGGCCTTTATTTCTTTACGGGCACAGAAACGCTCGGGTGGGGTTTGGCAGCCTTTATTATGGCCAGTATTGGCTTTTCGGGAAGTATTATTTTTTATAATGCCTATTTGCCGGAAATTGCTACCCCTGATCAACAAGATAAAGTGAGCGCCCGGGGGTTCTCTTTAGGATATATCGGTAGCGTCTTATTGCTGATCTTTAATTTATCGATGATCACCTATCCCGAGTGGTACGGGATACAAGATGAGCAATTGCCAGCCCGGATTTCTTTTTTAACGGTGGGGATCTGGTGGGCCGGGTTTGCACAGATTCCCTTTTATTATCTCCCTAAGAATGTATATGGCAGGAAGGTACACCGGCATATCTTATTGAAAGGATACCGGGAATTACAGCGAGTAGCGCACCAATTAAAAGAATTGAGATACTTAGGAATTTTCTTAAGTGGTTTTTTCTTTTTTATGATGGGAGTGCAAACGGTTATGTATTTGGCCGCCTCATTTGGGGAAAAGGAATTACAACTTCCGAATCATGTTTTAATAATAACGGTGATGGTTATTCAATTAGTGGCTATTGCCGGCGCCTACTTATTTGCTTATCTTTCCCAACTATGGGGTAACTTGAAAGCTCTCATGTTCGCAATTGTTATCTGGATCGGTATTTGTGTAGGAGCCTATTTTATTCAAGGCACTACTGGGTTTATTGTTGTATCGTCTTTTGTGGGATTAGTGATGGGAGGAATCCAATCTT
>CAZIGO010000397.1:0-1904 GCA_964538595.1 uncultured Chitinophagales bacterium
GTCAATGGCGGCATACAATCGAAAATTGACATAGGGGCCCAAACTTCAAAATATAAATATGTATACCGGTTGATGACTTATGCCTCCGTTAAACCGGCCAACAGCTCAGCACTGATAGCTGGGTTGGCCGGCGGTAGCTTAACCAATGCTTTGCTGAAGCTAAACTTTGAGGTGGATGTGGCAGAGTTAGATCCCCGGATGCCCCGGGTAGCACGACGTTATTTTAATTTAAAAGAAGGAGCCAATATTTATATCGATGATGCACGTCACTTTATCCGGGCCACCGATAAACAGTATGATGTGGTCATTATCGATGTCAGTTATAGTAGTACGTTGCCGGCTTACATGTATACGAAAGAGTGTTTTGCGAATATCAAACAAAAACTAGCGCCGGAAGGGTTGCTTTTTGTTCATTATGTTATCCCAAACAGGAAGAAAGCCACGCACGATCTGTTATCGGTGGGGAAGTCGTTGCAAGCCGCCGGGTTGCAGGTAAAGCTTCTTAAGAATAAAGACTACATGGCGGCGTATTTATTGGTGGCTTCCCACGATACGCTTGATTTTTATAAAGAACCCTACCGTATTTCTCCCGGGGTCCCTAATAAATTAGGGTTGCCCCTGGATCAGAAAATGTTTAACGACACGGTACAATTTGAGAAAGGGCAAGTATTAACCGATAACCGGCCGATATTAGAGGTTATGCGCCAGGATTATGCACAAGAAATGCGGCAAGGAATTCGGGAAAACTTTCAAAAGTTTCGGGAAAACAATATGGACTCCTACTTTGAATGAAGAATGACTTTATTTTGTGGGGGGCCATTACCGGGTTGTATTAGTTCAGAGAAGAAATAGGGGCAATAAATGCTCAATTTATTATATCCCCTAATTAGCAGAAAAACTTCGTATAGAATAGTAAGTTGAAGGACAGTAAGAGGGTAGAAATTGTTTTATATTTTAAGGTATATTGGTGATGAGGCGTCAATCTTATAATTTACCGTTCTATATTCTGGCACTTTGGGAAGGGAGCCTCATTATGGCGTTAGAGTTGATGGGAGGACAGGTCGCCCTACCTCATTACGGCAGTTCGCTTTATAGTTGGACCACTATTATCGGGATTACCTTTATCGGAACAATGATGGGGTATTTTACAGGAGGGCAACTCACGAAGTACCGCCAATGGAAGGTTACTTCTATTTCTATGGTGTTATCCTTGGGATTATTGGGGTTACTGGTCATGCCTGCGATAGCTGATTTTATGATCGCACAAACTGCCGACTGGTTTTTGATTAACAGTTTATTGTTTTCCGTCGCTACTTTTCTATTGCCGCCGTTAATTGTCGTCAGTATGGTACCTCCCCTTTTGGTGCAAGTGCTGAGTACTAAAACACCTGCTACTGGGCATATAGCAGGTAAAGTGTTTGGTTATTCGACAGTAGGAGGGATCGGGATGGCCTTTGTATTGGGTTTTTATGGTTTACCGGTACTGGGGCATTATAATTGTACATATATAATTGCGGGTACTTGTGCACTGACGCTCGTAACAATGGTAATGCTGCAGGGCCGGCGGAAAGGGCTTGTCGGGCCGCTAATTGTTTTGATGTTCAGCACTGGCTTGCTGATCGAGCCTTTTCAAAATGCCCCCGCGGAATTCGCTTCCTCTTCTAAGCAGCTGTTATATAACAGTAACGGCATTTTAGGGGAGTTGAAAGTGGTCGAACAACCCCGGCAACATCGGCGGACACTTTATGTTAATAACACCGTGCAAAGTAAAATAAATACTCGACGAGGGCGTTCTGCATTACCCTATGTCTATCGCTTGAGTACTTATTTATCTACATTGCCCCCGGGCGCTGATATTTTGATAGCCGGGTTGGGCGGAGGAAGCTTGAGCAAAGAGTTGGTAC
>CAZIGO010000398.1:0-1895 GCA_964538595.1 uncultured Chitinophagales bacterium
GTTCGGACTGCATCGGAATGTGCTGTGATATCGGCCCGGCTGTCTAAAATACCCGCTGATATTCCTATCCGTACTTGGTGCTCTGCATTAATAGGAATATAGTGGCCATAAGCGGCTTGAGCTGATAAATTGCGAAAAATACCGGCTTGGTCGAGTTGTAAATTAAGGCCTACGCCGCTGTTCTTATAGAAACGACCATTTACATTTAAAAACTTGGTTTCCGGCGCATGTGGGACACCCCCCATCCAATTTTTTCTATATCCCGCAAACACTTCAAAATTGTTATTATGTCCAGCATAGGCCGGGGATAGTATATAACGATTCATTAAATATTGATTATCAAATGACTTCTGCTGGGCTTTCATTTTAAGCGAAACAGCGAACAAGGAAATAATGAAGACTATAAAAATGTGTCGCATAGCGGTTATTTTAAAATGTTGATATTACCCATTTGTGTGCTATCTCCGCAGTTCAAACGGTAATAATAGGCCCCGGCCTCCAATGGGGCATTATTTTTGGTGCCTTCCCAATTATTTTGGTAATGATCGGTTTGATAAATAAGCTGATTCCATCGGTTAAAAATAACCAATCGGCATTGTTGACCCTGTCGTACTTCTTCAAATTGTAATTTCTCGTTGACACCGTCTCCATTGGGGGTGAGAATATGGCTGGTGTTCGTAGCGCCGGGGCCTATACCATTTCCCCCTCCCGAACCGGACCCCTCAGAAGTGGCAGAATCAACGGTTATTGTATTATGAGTAGTGTCGCGACACTGGTCATTGGTCACTGCCACTAATTGTATGTTGTAAGTACCGGCCGAATCATATTTGTGGCGTACATCACCTTGGCTCACAGAGGAATGGCCATCACCGAAAAACCAAAGGTAATGATGAATAAGGGCCGTGTCCGTGATCGTATTGTTTTTAAATTTTACTATTTCGCCGGCTTTCTTTTTCCCCCCTACCGAAAAATCAGCGGTAGGCTGCTTAAACACTTCGACAGAAGTTTGAGCAGTATTTTCGCAGCCTTGGTTGGATATACTAAGTATATTAATGGTGTATCGGCCCGGGGATCCATAAAAAAACGTGGTGGAAGATTGAGTCGACACCTTATCGTAAGTGTCATCATTGTTAAAGTCCCACTTATATTGATCTACTTTCCCTGATGCGAGAGTAGTGGAGGCTGATAAGGTAGTTTTCTCCCCCTGACACACATTTTTCCCCTGTAGTTGAGTTTGAGGCTTAGGGTAAATAATAACAGACTTAACGGTGGTATCATCATTACCGTTTTTAACATCTATTGATAACCCTACTTGAAAAGTGTCGGCCTTGGGAAACGTATAACTGATCGTTTTCCCCACCGCATCATTGTAAATACTATCTTCATTCAAATCCCAGTTCCACGCCGTGATGGAAGTATCATTGAGGGAAGAACTCCCCGAAAGAGTAGAGATATTTCCTTGGCAGACGGAGGTGGAGGTAAAATCCACCTGACTAACAACTCCGAGCGGCACGAAAACAAAAACAAATAAGAATACTTTTCTCATATATTAATTACAATGTTTTTTAATGGTGTCATAAGCCTTAAAATAACCCAGCTCCCCAGCTTTGCTGAGGTCTTTGCATCCTTGGTCAAGTTTTTCTTGCTTTATTTTTATGTAACCGCGCCAATAATAAGCTTCCCCGTCGTTGGGTTGTTGGTCAATCACTTTGTTAAGATCGCTAAGAGCAGATTCGTACTGTTTTAATTCATATCTAGACATGGCCCGGTTAAAATAAGCGTCCATGAAATCCGGTTTGATTGTCAGGGATTTATTGAAATCTGCTATAGCTCCCCGGTAATCCCCAAGTTTGGCTTTTAATTTACCGCCGTTTTTATAAGCTTTATAATGTTGT
>CAZIGO010000399.1:0-1861 GCA_964538595.1 uncultured Chitinophagales bacterium
CCTTGGGAAATCATATATTCTGATAAATAAAACAACGCTGAACTCACGAACAAACTAAAAATAACAACGTATAACATAATAGTATATAATGTTAAGAGTGAAATTGTTTTCGTAAATATTTATATATAGATGATATTTAATAATTGTTATAGCAGGAACTTAGTTTTAATAAGTATATTCTTATTGGTTTTTGTGTTTTCCCTAAAGGGTATATACGGACAAAATGCATCTCAATATCATTACGCTGGTGAATTGAAAATGGAGGAAGGAAATTATAAGGAAGCGATAAAAAAGTTTACAAAGGTTATTGATAAAGATTCTTCTGCTGAAGCATATAATGGGCGGGGCATTGCAAAGGCTTACTTAAAACAATACAAAAGCGCTATCACCGATTTCACAAAAGCAATTCAGGTTGATTCAAATTATGCGAAAGCTTATTATAATAGGGGTAATTCTAAACATAAATTAAAGAAGTATGATGAGGCGATTTCAGATTTTGACAAAGCCATTGGGTTAAATTCTGAATATTCATTGGCCTATCATGGCAAAGGGTTATCAAATGCAAACTTAGGGAACTATCAGGCTGCTATCGATGATTTTACTGTAGCTATCAATATAGATTCTTTGTATGCAAACGCTTATTTTAACAGAGGTTCAGTAAATAGAATATTAAAAAAGTATACTGAAGCTCTTGAGGATTATACTAAAACTATAAAAGTTGATCCCCAGTTCGCTAAAGCTTATCTACACAGAGGAGTTCTTAAAACTTACAAGGGGAAACATGAAAGCGCCATTGATGATTATACCAAAGCTATTGAAGTACGAGCTGATTACGCTTGGGCTTATTATAACAGAGGAATGGCAAAATCTGAACTTAATCGAAATAAGCAAGCTATCGCAGATTATAACAAAGCCATTGAATTAAATTCCAAACTGGCTGAAGCATATTTTCGTAGGGGAACAGCAAAAGGTAATCTCGATAAAACCAAAGCAGAAATCAAGGATTATACGAGAGCTATTGAAATCAACCCTGAATATGCAAAAGCCTATTATGTGAGAGGATCAGCTAAAATAAAACGGGGGAAAGTGCAAGAAGGGTGCCGTGATGTTGAAAAAGCTAAAGAATTAGGATTAAAATACTCAAGTGAATATATTAAAAAACATTGTGATTGAATACAACATATGAGTTTGCTATCTAAAAATACGTTCCTCTTAAGACTGAAGATAAAACGAAAAAGAACAGTAAGATAGAGGATAAGAATAATAACACATTAAATTGTAGCTGCTAATATTATAATTTAATATATCCAAAATACTACTTTTATATAAAAAAATTTATTTATAGGTACGCACTAATTTTCATCTAAAAAAATCATCCATTGTAATCTTATCAGTTTCCATGTTTCCTCCAATTACAGGATATAAAGTAACTCTGTGACTTGAATACTTTATTCCTTGGTTAGTTCTATATTGATTCATTTTTAAATAGTCGGATTGATCTTTAGACTCACTAAAACTTAAATCTGTATCAAAAGCACCTTTAATTTTTCCGTTCATAATAGTTTTTTCAGGGTTCCAATCTTTACCATAAAAAACTTTTAGATAATAAGTTCCTTCTGGAATTTTAGTCAATTCAAAGCTTTCTTCAGCTTTGATATATTCATTTCTTATTGTTCTCTCGGTATTTACGTTAACTAAACATACTATAGCATCGTATTTTTGCCCATTTGAGATATGTAGTCTGTTATAAGAATTATCATCATATATCCCTTTGCCAAAGTATTCACTATAGGGAGATGTGCCATTTTTTAGTTGATTACCTTTATACTTACCAATTTGACTTTTTTCTTCTTTATTATTA
>CAZIGO010000400.1:0-1844 GCA_964538595.1 uncultured Chitinophagales bacterium
CTCCGTAACGGAAGAATTGGAAAACAATATCGAGTACTTTTGGCGAGTGCAGAGTGAAAACAAGAATCAAACATCAGATTGGGCGGATGTATACTCATTTACTACGGAAACCGCTACTGACCTCGCTGACCAAAACCCTCCCGTGCAGTATAAACTTTATGATAACTTTCCCAATCCTTTTAATCCTCAAACAACCATACATTATGACCTGCCGGAACCCACGCAAGTACTTATTTATATATACAACATACATGGCAAGCATGTAAAAACGCTTGTTAATAAGCGGCAATCAGTCGGCTCTCATTCTGTGCGTTTTGACGGCAGTAATCTGGGTAGCGGTATATATTTTTACAAGATGGTTACTAAGAAGTATCAACATACCGGCAAAATGACCCTGATCAAATAAATTAACTCAACCGCTGGAATGTTTAGATCGCTCTTTATGAAGGTATTGTTATGATGGGAATATCAAGTGATTTGATCTTAGAAATGTAATATATCCATTGTTTCAAGTTGCTATATAATCCATTTATAAGGATTAAATTACCCCTCTCTCAAATATAGTTTCAACGGTTTTAAACTAGTCTACTCTAAGCAACCTATCCCCTTTTTCATAGTTTTACAAAAAATCACCAAATCTTGTAATGATCGGGGTTTCTAGCTGAGTAAGTAAATTCCATAGAAAAAGGTCGCGACCGTCAAGCCGCGACCTCTGGTTATCATCAAGAGAGAGACGTCTAGTAGAGACGCATCAATTAATAAACAAATCCTGTCGGGCTTAACAAAATTAAAGGAATCTAATGAACAGCACACTATCTTGTTATTTATATCTGTATAAAACTTAAGTACTGCTGTCTACATAGAATTTAACTGTATTTAAAATTTATTTTTACATCAAACCGACCAGTTTTACCTGCTGAAAAACATATATTATCCGTATGATTGGTAAGCTTACTAGATTACTTTCGAATTGCAAAAAACACCGGATAACCTTACACAATCCTTACAATCCGGTTAATATCAATATGGGGCATGGGGCAAAAACTCAATTTGGACTAATTAATCTCAAGTGTCTCTTAACCCCGTTCTCCTGAATTTTGTTGACTAGTAATATCGCTTAAGCATCGAAAGTTGAAAGGAATTATTGGAGTATTAATAATTATTAATATCTTACATTAGTTTATTTTAATAATTATTAATCAGAGGGTCCTGGCTCGTTGAAATGATATACAAGCAACTTATATGTAGCAGGGAGTTTTTGCAGTGATTCCGTAATTGTTGTTTATATTTGTGGCAAGTTCGTACAGAAAATCTGCCAACAAGAGTTTGTTAAAAAAGAATAGCAAGTTACAAAAACAATTTCCTCATCGTGTCCTATCTTAAATATTATAACAATTTCGGAATGAAGGATATTCCACTCACGTACGATCGGCCGACAAGTGAGGAGGCCTGCAGCAATGGTTTCTGGCGGCCAATGCCACTGGGCAATCTGCTGGAAAAGTACCCTTTGTCCCAATTGAACATGGTTATCACGTTGGCATCCTGGATTGCGCTTTTCTTCATTTGTATAGGTAGCGTACTCTATCTTGTTCCGGATTCCTGGTCTTTCCAAACCGCCAATAAAGTATCCGTCTCTTTTTTCCTGACGGCCTATCCACCCCTTATCATATGCAACCTGATCGTTTTTTGGTTTGGTTTTGAATGGGGCTTTATACCGGCCTATCTCTCCACCTTTATGGTTGCCCTGGCTTCCGGACTCTCCTTCCACTGGGCATTATTGCTGGGTCTTGCCGTTGTTCTGGAACTGGCTGTTTTTGCACTCGTTTACTATAGTGTACCCATTC
>CAZIGO010000401.1:0-1309 GCA_964538595.1 uncultured Chitinophagales bacterium
TCCTTTTTTATTATGACTAAAGGCAATACTTTGATTTCTGAGTCCTCCTTTAAAATCCGGGATTTGAAGCCAACTATTATTGGCAGGATTAAAGCGCCAAAAGTCTTTTAATAAAGTACCGTTATTATTATCATCACCTGTACCAACATAAGCCAAATCACCTAAAGTGAAAGCTACAGCATCTTGACGGCTGTTAGAGGGCAGGTCAGCCATTTGGGTCCAGGAATCTGATCCAGGATTATATTGCCAAATATCATTACGATCAGCACTAACATCCGTTCCCATACCAATGTATCCTTTTCCATTCACTGAGAACCCAATACCTGAAGTACGAGCATTACCCGCAAATGATGTTTTTTGTATCCAATTGTCATTAACATGATCGTATTCCCAGAAGTCAGCCAGATAGGTGCCGAGTTCATCTAAGCCCGTACCTACATATCCTTTATCTCCAATAGTAAAGGCAACTGCACCCGTCCGTTTAGAGCTATCTAAGTTAGAGCGAGCAATCCATGAATTAGTAGACTGTAAGTAAGCCCAAAGATCTTGTTTAAACTCAAAGGATGATTCATCAAATCCTAAACCCACGAAACCCGTATCGCCAATACTAAACGAAATAGCAAATTTACGACTGCTTCCTGCAAAATCAGCTTTTTGACTCCAAGTGTCTGAGGTAGGGTCGTAAGCCCAAAAATCTGTGCGTTCCGTTCCACTTTGATCTTCACCTAGGCCAACATAGGCTGTATCTTGAATGGTAAATCCAACGGCTGCTCTTAAAGAATCAGCATGATTCGTCATTTGAACCCATGAAGTATCACAAGGTTGGGCATAACTTTGTTGAGGTATAACTTGTAGCGAGAAGAGAAGTATAAAACAAATAAAAGATGTTAGGAGCTTTTGCATAGTGTTAAGTTATTTTGCTTACGCTGTAAATTTATCAAAAAAATTTAATAATCTCAATATTGTAATCCTTATTTATTCGCTTAATTGAGCTTGGTAACGTTGAATAGTTTCTTCTAACCCATAGTACAAAGCATCAGCAACCAGGGCATGTCCAATAGAAACTTCCAGTAAATCCGGAATGTTTCTGTACAAATAATTAAGATTGTTTAGATTGAGGTCGTGTCCAGCGTTTATCCCTAATCCTTCTTCTTGAGCGGTTTTAGCAGCTTCTTTGTAATATTGAATAGCTTTTTTCTTCCCTTGGGGGTATTTCTCAGCATAAGGACCGGTATAAAGTTCAATTCGATCAGCTCCTACTTCAGCAGCCCCTTTGATAAAACGGGGATAGGGATCAACAAACAGTGAA
>CAZIGO010000401.1:1319-1842 GCA_964538595.1 uncultured Chitinophagales bacterium
TCGGATGTTAATTGACCGGGACGATCGGGGACTAAAGTGATTTGGTCTGGGTTGGTATTTCGAATAAGTCCTTTCCAATGATCGGAGGGATAACCTTCTACATTGAATTCTGTTTTTACTTGTTTAGATAAGGTGCGCACATCGTCGTATTTGATGTGTCGTTCATCGGGGCGAGGGTGTACGGTAATCCCATCAGCGCCGTGTTGCTCACAATATTTCGCCGCTTTTATGACATTAGGTAGATTCCCATTTCGAGCGTTACGGAGAAGAGCAATTTTATTGACATTGACGCTGAGTCGAGTCATAATAATTGTTTTAAGTCAAAAAATAAAAAAGGTCGCCCCCTTTATTGGAAGCGACCTTTGTAAGGTTAATTAAGCGAATAAGAATTAATACCGATAATGTTCCGGCTTAAAGGGTCCATTTTTCGGAATTCCAAGATAATCCGCTTGTTCTTGAGTGAGTTCATCTAGTTCAACACCGATTTTTCTCAAGTGGAGCCGCGCAACTTCTTCATCCAAAT
>CAZIGO010000402.1:0-1459 GCA_964538595.1 uncultured Chitinophagales bacterium
CATCCCATGACTGTTCTAAATTTGTAACATGGAAATACACTTCATCACCTACTTTAATGCCCTCAATATTGTCGGGCGCTAAGTGACTGCGGATAGCTGTCATATAAACATGAACTTCATTGCCTTGACGTTCTACTTTAGCTTCTGCTTCTGTTCGCGTAACATAGGGATGATCGTTACTGTCCAGTTTATGATACTGTTTTACATTTGGTTTGATCTTATCCGCTGCGATAGCTTGCGCATAGTGTGGCTCTCCCTTGGTCGGGAAATCTAAGATCATCTCCATTTTTTCGCCCGAAATATCGAATAACTGGGCGCTGTGCGCCATCTCGGGTCCGGTCGGTAAATATCGATCTTTGGTAATTTTATTGAGAGCGACTAAATATTTGCCATCCGGGTTTTTGGTTTCGCCCCCAGGAATCATCAAGTGTCCGGGCGAGTAATAAGTATCATGTTTATCAAGCACTTCTTTGGTTTCCAGATCCCATTTGACCACCTCTGAGGAAATAAACATAGTCGTATAGGCATTACCTTTACCGTCAAACTCCGTATGAAGGGGACCTAAACCGGGTTTTTCAACCACCCCATCAAGAGCAGATTTGTACTCAATAACCGGAATACCTTCAACCGTGTCTGTGAAGTTTTTATTGTCGATCGCCTTCTTAATTTTGTCAAACGTATAAACGGACAAACTTGCGGAAAGTTTTCCGTTACCGACTATATAATGACCTTTCGGGCCAATATCAGCTCCGTGAGGGGATTTGGGAACGGGCAAGAAATAAGCGACTCCTGGATATTTTTTGGGATCCAATATCTTCGTCTTGGTTAGTTTTTCAGATTTTACAATCCCTGAGCTTTCATCTTTGAGATTGTGAAAGTACTCGGTTTCTTTCTCCGAAAATTTTCCTTGTTCTATATACTCTTCAGCCTTCTGCCAGTTAATAATGGCACAAAGGTCTTTATCCTTTTGAGAAGCATTCTTCTCTAACATAGTATGGGCCTGTTCGGAGTTATAAGTGGTTAAAAAGGTCCAACCATGTGACTTCCCTTTACCATTACGGGCTAAGTCATAATTATAACCGGGCATTTTAATTTGAAAATCCAGTGACATTTCACCGGTATTTTGATCTAATCCTACATAGTTGATGAGCCCGATAAAATTTTCTTCATAAGATTCGATAGGTACATCTTTTTGAGGAATAGGAACACTAAACCGGGTGCCGGAGACTAAGTACTCCGAATTTTCAGTAATAAAAGGAGAACAGTGAAGACCAGCTACATCAGGAATTTCCAATACCTCAACAGTTTCAAACGTTCGCAAATCAATACGCGCAATACGAGGGGTATTATTCCCATTTACAAAAAGCCAACGGCCATCAAAATTACCATCTGTCTGCGACATTTCGATGTGGTGCGTGTCATCCCAAGGGATGGTTCCATAAGAGGTTTTGAACATTTT
>CAZIGO010000402.1:1469-1828 GCA_964538595.1 uncultured Chitinophagales bacterium
CTATAGCCGTAGCCGTTTTCCGGGTACTTGGAAAATACGGGTATTTCTTTAATGAAACGTCCGGACGGTAAGCCATAAACGGTAATATTACCGTTGTATCCTCCGGATAGAAAAGCGTAATACTCATCGTGTTCGCCTGGGGGAACATAGGCTTTCTTGGCAGTCGATTCTCCTTCAACTACTGATTTTGTTCCGTTGGATTTACAATTGCTTAAACTGACAGCTAACAGGAAAAAAGCTGCTAAGTAAAACAAGTTTTTAGTGTGAGACATATTCCCTTTAAATTTTGATGGTGAAAAATAGGTAAAGTTATGTGTAAAATTATGTTTGTTTTTCATGGGCTTGATCTTTTTTTCCGG
>CAZIGO010000403.1:0-1822 GCA_964538595.1 uncultured Chitinophagales bacterium
CAGTATGCGTCCCATGTCCATGGGGGTTGAGTCTTACATTTTTGAAATTAATAGCTGCTCCTGCTGAGATGGCTCCCACAAAGTCTCCTTTTTTGACGGGTTCTATTTTAAGAGGAGGGGCATCAAATGCTTTAACCACTTGAGGATGCAAGGGCAGGGAAATATCAATAGGAGTTTGGAAATCAAACTTCCAGGTGGAGTTTTTATACTGAATGTATCCTTTCATAGTCTATTAAAGGTCAGGGTTTTGTTGATGGCGCTGGACATCTCGCTGCGTCTTTTTCTCTAAATTTTTCTCAAGTGCTTCTGTTAAATCGGTATCGGTCTGGTTGGCTAAACACAGTAAAACAAACAACACATCAGCCAATTCATCCGACAATTCTTTATCCTTATCCGACGCTTTAAACGATTGCTCCCCATATTGGCGAGCGATAATCCGGGCTACCTCCCCTACTTCCTCGGTAAGCACCGCCATATTGGTTAACTCATTGAAATAACGGATGCCTTTACTTTGAATCCAATCATCTACCAGTTGTTGAGCTTCTTGTATAGTCATAAAGTTATACTTTTCATTGGGCGTTGTAGAGGAGTAAAGGTAATAAATATAAAGGAAAGGATGAGATAAAATTAAAAACGAGGACAGACCTTTTGTTCTTTTTTCAGATTAGGCCCACTAAAAGCTCCTATATAAACGAGAGAAACTTCGGGTCCCCCTTGATATTTGGAAGTGGCTCTTAAACTGGAAACATTGATATCGTAGCTGAACCCCATGCTGTATTGCTTGTAATCAATTTTTATTGCGGGTATCACCGCATCATTCCAGCGATACCATCCGCCTGCATATAATGCAATGTTATTACTCTTCAAGGGTTGGTTCTGAAACCTGAAATAAGTGCCAAAATTAAACTCTTGAGCCTTTCCTTGATAAAGATACATTAAGCTGGGCACTACATCCCACTTATCATCTAAGCTGTATTGTCCTCCACCGATCCAACTCACCTTTCGACTCAACCGACTCTCCTGACTTTCATAATGCGTTTGGTTCGGACGATTCAAATGGGCCAGCATGGCTCCTGTATAAAAACTCATCCTGTCGGAAGCCTGATATGTCCAGAGGATTCCGGCGGATAGATCTCCATATTTAAAGTTTTTGCGTTCAGAAGAAAAGTTTTCATTCTGAGGTTTTAGATTGTCGCCGTCCCCCTGATACTGATTTCCAAATTCCAAATTGGCGTAGTTGATCTTACGTTGGACTAAACCGCCCTTTAAACCAAAAGACAAGTACTGATTGCCCTCCTCCCCGAGTGATTTATGGTAACTAGCCGTCAATTGCATATTATTGGTGCCATATTCAGAAGTCCCTGCTACATCACTATAAAACACTAATCCTCCCCCTACATAATCTCCATCCAACTTTTCCTTGAGGAAACCCATATCAGCTGCAGCAGTTATTGTTTTGTAAGGGTCGCCCGCCGTAGCTTTACTCCATTGACTGCGATAGATTCCACTTATTCGATAATCCCCATTCATCATACCAGTTAATGCCGGATTCATTGTTAATGGAGATGCTGTGAACTGGGAGAAGTGCTTATCTTGGCTTTGAGCGTTAAACACAATACCCAACCCTATAACAATAACTGTTATGAAACTGTTTATCTTCATAAATCTTATTCCAAATTTAGTAAATTTTAGCGAATCAATGTAACATCACCCTTGTAAGCTTTCACTAATTGATTCTGATAAATAACTTTTAAATAATATACATAAACACCTGGTTCTTGGTTTTTTCCTTTATATGTGCCATCCCAGCCTTGTTTTGGAT
>CAZIGO010000404.1:0-647 GCA_964538595.1 uncultured Chitinophagales bacterium
TCCTTGCGTATAGATTCAAGAGAGCCAATCAAAGCATCTTGCACACAATCCTCGTCATCTTCCGTATTTGCATTAAAACAACCTCGAAGATAGCTGAGTAAGATGGGATAAATCTTGTTGTTGATCTGATTTATTTGCTTTTTGTCATCTTTCTGAACGGCGTAGACCAGCCTCGAATAGTCCATAGATAGTTGTTGTTTTTCTTGATGGTTAATATTGTAATACTCTCTCTTTGCTCTTTTTTGAGCATCTGTTCTGCTAAATATAATATAAAAAATGAATTAATAAACTTTTTGGGCAAAAAAAACGAAATGTTTGATATATAACCGCTGCTGTCAAACAATTGAATCGTATCGGCAACTGCATTGGAGGAATCTGAAACAAAAAGGGTATGTTGTTTTTTGCATTAATGCACAGAGACAGGGAGCCTACCGTTGCACCTGTGCAAAGGAGGCGGTCAGTATTTTCTATTATATAATTATTGGGGAGATAGAAAATTTGACGGGGCCCCTATCAATTTGGTCCGCCCGGCATTTCTCTCAAAATAGCAATAGCTGTTGTAATAATTGCATGAAGGGGGGTCTCCATGACCCCTAAATGGGAAAGAACAGGTATCAGCTTCAATAGGGTTATAATAATATGGAAGA
>CAZIGO010000404.1:657-1813 GCA_964538595.1 uncultured Chitinophagales bacterium
TTGAGTCCGTCTGAAAAAAGAATACTCCAACGAGAAACTGGGGTCATGTTTAAACGCGGTTACTCCATCGCTTTCACGTGATCTTGATATTGAATCTGAAGAGTATAATATGGAAGATAGATTAAATTACTAAATACTTTGGTATGGTATTTGTGAGTTATTACTATGTCCATCCTAAACAAAGAAAAAATTGATATGAGTCTATTTAAAAAATTACTAATTCCATTACTACTTGTTTTTCTAACCACCGAAATAGGAATAAGCCAGGCTACCTCTGATTCGGTAGTAACGTATAAAGCAACGAAACAGAGTTCCATGACCATCTCAGGAACATCGACCGTTCATGACTGGGAGGCGGATGTGGAGGAATTTGATGTTGAATTGGATTTTTCAATCGACAATGAGGAGGCTCAGACGCCAGAGAAAAGCGATTATAAAGCAATTCGTTTCGAGGCTCCCGTCAAGGCGATAGAAAGCGGGAAAGGAGGTATGAATAACAAAATTTACGATGCGTTGAAGGAAGAGAAGCATCCTGAAATAAGTTTCAAAATGACCGATCTTAACAGGGTTTCGAGTTCCACGGAGGATACGACATTTAACCTTGTTCTGGAGGGGGATTTGACGATAGCGGGAAAAACGCGAACGGTTACGATTAATGACGTTGAGGGTCAGTCGCTCTCTGACGGCTCCTATATATACAAGGGTGACAAGTCCATGAAAATGACTGACTTCGATGTAGATCCGCCTTCGGCTATGTTCGGTGCTATCAAGGCGGGGGATAAAATTACAGTCTCTTTTGATTTAACCATGACTCCCGTTGGTAAGGAAACGGCTTCTAAATAATTTCTTGTAAATCCCCTAATGCCCCGACCCCATTGCAAAGGCAAGATACAAAATGATCCCCTTACCCATGTTATATCCCCCGTGGGTACAATCATTGCCCTAATATTCTTGCTGTTTGCCCCTCCCTTCCTATCCCGGGTCGGGGCACAATTTTTAACGGAGAAGCCTCTGGTTCCCCTTCCCGAAAGTCGTTTGTGGGTCGAGGGTAATACATCGGTATCCTCTTACAAGTGCAAGGCCGAGGAAATTGAAGGCTTCGGTTTTATTGCCGATACGCTGTACGACGAGCGTACATCAAAAAGTCGGGCTGTTG
>CAZIGO010000405.1:0-1803 GCA_964538595.1 uncultured Chitinophagales bacterium
ATAGATGATGTAAACTTTTTGAGAAAAGCAGTGAAACAAATGAATCATGTTGGATCCTGTTACAAGCACCGGAAGTAATTTTTAATTTTTATTAAAAAAATAATAACTTTGCAATGCAAACAGGAAATTATGAAAAAAATAAATACATTACTGACGCTGACATTGATAAGTGTGACAAGTATAGTATGGGGGCAATGGACCGATCAAACCAGTGGAATTTCGGATCCAATTAATGCGATTTATTTTGTTAATGAAAGTGAAGGCTGGGCGGTAGCCGATAACGGCAAAATTGTACATACTACAGATGGCGGCAGCAATTGGTCTAAACAGAACAGTGGTACTAACGAAAATTTAGAGGATATTTATATGCTCTCCGATTCCTTTGGCTATGCCGTAGGAGGAAATGGCACTTGTGTAGAATATGATGGCGCTTCTTGGTCAAGTATTAATATCGGTACGTCAAGCGATATGTATTGTGTTGCTATTTTAGATGAATTGACAGCTTGGGTGGCCGGCACTAATGGTAAGTTGATGGAAACAAATGATGCCGGAGGAAGTTGGAGTAACGTGTCACCCTCTAACTCGGCTACATATCGAGGCATGGATATTATAGATAATACCAATGGATGGGCTTGTGGCTCGTCCGGCAATGTGTATTACTGGGATGGTTTTGACTGGACCAAAGATGGTGATGTAGCTGGTAACACAGAGGTATTATATGATATACATTTTAGCAGTGCTTCGAATGGCTTTGTGGTCGGAGATAATGCGAAAGTCTACCAATATGATGGCTCTTCATGGACGCAACACAGCACGGACCTTTCTTCGAATAATAACACCCTATTTGGGGTTCATGCTATTGACGCCAGTACCGGTTATGCAGCTGTGACGCCCGGAGCAGGAGGAGAAGGTAAGGTGCTTAAATATGATGGCTCTACTTGGACTATCGATTATCACTACACGGATGGAGGAACCGAGCTGTTCTATGGAGTACATTTTCCGACCAGTTCCGTGGGATATGCGGCAGGAGACAGTAGTAATGGAATGATAAAAAAGAAAGGAGGCAGTAGCGCTATTTCTGCTCATTCAAAGGAAACCTTGGACGTAACGACTTCTCCGAATCCTTTTACTCATACCCTTTGGGTTAATTATCACGTTTCTAAAAAATCCAAAGTAAAGTTTCAAATATTTGAAATTACAGGCCAACAATTGATCAAGAACACGATTAAAACAGTTCAACCCGGCTCTCATACGCAAACTATAAATACCACTTTTCTCCATAACGGGTTGTATTTTATAAAAGTTACGGCAGGCGACCAGGAGCAAATCGTAAAAGTGACCAAGTAAACTTCTGTTATAACTTTCTAAATCAAGAATTAACGTGAGGTCGCAAGTGAAGTGATAATGTGTTTTCGACATGAGCGGTTTGCGGAAACATATCCACGGGTTGAATTTCATCTATTTTATACAGTTCTTGTAATCGTTTTAAATCTCGGGCTTGAGTGCTGGGATTGCAGCTGACATAAAGAATTTGCTGGGGCTTTATACCTTTTAATTTGCGGACTACTCTTTTGTGCATGCCCCTGCGGCTGGGGTTGGCTACGACTATGTCGGGGTTCCCTTGCTTTCCGGTAAGTTGAGGCGTTAATTTTTTTTGAATAAGGCCACTGTAAAAATGCGTGTTCTCTATATTATTGTGTTGAGCATTCGTTTGGGCAAACTCCACTGCTTCGGGTATTTGCTCAATACCCACTACTCGCTTGCAATAACGGGCTAAAAATATACCGATGGTGCCAATGCCGG
>CAZIGO010000406.1:0-288 GCA_964538595.1 uncultured Chitinophagales bacterium
GACCTCCATGGTCCCGGACTCATCGGAAGTTCTTGTGCTTGAAGTGTCGCAACTGACAAAAATGATAGAAAGTGATAGTGCAATTGCTAAGGGGATGCTAAATAGTTTTTCCGAAAACATATTACTTGCTGTTTAATTTTTTATTTATTTCTTAAACCAAGAAAAGGTTAGAGTGATTTTTCATTACAACAGCAACATGAGCATTATAAACGGATAATACGTTACAAAAAGAAAGGAAAGAGTTACACATCTTACTGACGGGCTATATACGTAATGGAAAAAGCATCT
>CAZIGO010000406.1:342-1799 GCA_964538595.1 uncultured Chitinophagales bacterium
GCTGTACGGATTTTTTTCGAGTATTAGATGCTTTATAAAACACTCTCCAACAAATAGAGCCGGTATTACGCCGATCTTGTTTTCACAGGGGGGGTTAATAGTCAACTATTCAGCTGCTTCGTACCGGACGATCTTTTCGCATTCGAATCATTTGCATTTTGAGCAGCGTTTTCACTTCGCTTTTTTCTTAATTTCTTAAAGTAGGCAGGAGAAAGCCCCGTATGCTTCTTGAACTGGGCAATGAAATAATGTTTATTTTTGTAACAAAGTTTTTCGGATATTTCCGCTAACGACAAGTTCTCATATAGCAGCATCTGTTTAGCCCGTTCAATTTTTTGGAGAACAATAAATTGCAAGATAGAAACCCCTTTTACATCCGAAAAGATTTTTAATATCGAATCCCTTTCCGATCCCAGGCTAGTGTCAATTATATCATCAAAACTCAGATCGGGCAACTCATCTGAATTATGGATCACTTCGCTTACAGTATCTATGATGCGATCAACGAGCTTACTGTCATTTTCATCTAGCAGCACCAATCCCGATTTTAATAGATTATTTTTAAGCTCATCAAGTTGATCCTGCGTGATTTCTTCATGGAATTCTATGGCAACATGTGGACTAATTGAATATTTTAGACCCGTTTTTTTAAGCTCCTCTCTTAATATCAACTTGCACCGCAGGCTCACCATGTACTTGACATACCTTTTTGTGTATATCATACCCATCAATAGATCTTTATTAAGGTAAATGAGCTTACGCTTGACTATGACTCTAATAATAACGTATGTATATAAAATATATGATTTTATTGACTCCCTTCAAGAGGTGGCTGTAAAATACCGGCTCAGGTTTTTAAAAGACTTTTTCTGACCTTATACGCTGACATCTTCATAACCGCTTTTAATTACGGTAGATATCATCTTAAACCGGTCATTCGCTTTAAATGAATTACGAGCATGGGCCGGAACGATAATTGACTCGCCGGTTTCAAGGAGATTCGAATCTCCATCGATAATAACTTCCGCTTTCCCATCAATAATCTGTATAAACTTGTCAAAAGGAGATGTTTTCTCCTCTAATATTTCTCCGGAGTCAAAAGAAACGGCATTAATATTTCCAGTAGACTTCTTTATAATCGTCTTGATTACAACGGAGTCATCAACATATTCGATGATCTCCACTATGATCATTGCTTTCGATTTCTCAAGCTCTAGTGAGTCCATGGGCTTACCTCGATTTAACTGTTTTTCGGATTGCAAAAGGTATGTTCATATGCTTTACCTTGCCTATCTCCGACGATACTTCTGTTTGTTATATATAAAGGTCTTAAAATTTCGAGGAGGATGCGTTACACAGTTGCATAAGAATTCTTACATAAGTTACAGATTTCCGTGTTTTATATATCTAAATAAGAGGGTGCTTTGAAAAACACGGGCCGGGCTCTTCAACCAGGG
>CAZIGO010000407.1:0-1088 GCA_964538595.1 uncultured Chitinophagales bacterium
GGCGTGAAACTATTCGCCTTGGCCGAGTGAATAGGATCTTTCTCCATTCATTCTATATAACTGCTCGGTTTTAATTATATCAAAACCTGCCTCATGTAAACGTTGCAACAAATCAATCACTTCATCCTGTGTAATGGAGTCTTGTTCTCCTACAAACCGGCAACGCCAGTGATCTGTAGAGAAAGTCTCTGGTACGCCTTGCGGATAAACTTTCGTACCTCGATTAGTTATCATTGTAAGAGGTAAGCTTTTTGGTGCTGTTTCTTCGAGCCCTTTGCCTAAAACATCAGGGTTACGGTCGGACTCATCCCAATAAAGGAAAACATCAACCCCCATGAGTACTCTATCATCAGCTTTATACTTTTTGGGCTCTTCTAATTTTATACCCGTTTTTGATGTTTTAAAATGATCCGGTTGTACTTCGGTAGGTTCTTGTCCCAACCGATCGATTACCGCTTCCGCAAATTCATCCGTTCCTACCTTTTGCTTACTACTCTTTTCATCGTAAATATCAGGAGTGTGTATACCGTCTTCTAATGTTTTTAGCCAGGCATTACGGATTTTTTCAGCAGCTTCTACTTTATTTAAGTGGGCTAACATCATCACCGCTGAGTTTAAAAGTCCAGAGGGATTAGCAATATTTTGCCCGGCTATATCAGGAGCAGAACCATGAACCGCTTCGAACATCGCACATTTACGTCCTATATTCGCCGAGCCGGCCAATCCCACGGAGCCTGTTTGTTGTGCAGCGATATCGGATATAATATCTCCGTAGAGGTTAGGGGTCACAATTACATCAAAATCATAGGGTTGGGTGGCTAATTGAGCGGAGCCGATATCTATTATCCAATGTTCGCTTTCAATGTCCGGATATTCTTCAGCTACTTCTTCAAAGACTTTATGAAAGAGCCCATCGGTATGTTTCATGATATTATCCTTGGTCATACAAGTCACTTTTTCTCGATCGTAAGCTTTAGCATATTCAAAAGCATAGCGAACGATACTTTCTGTCCCCGGACGCGTGATGAGCTTTAAGCATTGGGCTACTTCATGCGTTTGCACATGTTCAATAGCGCCATAAGTATCTT
>CAZIGO010000407.1:1098-1787 GCA_964538595.1 uncultured Chitinophagales bacterium
CAACGACCACGTCCATGTTCGGAAATTCGGAATGAACAAAGGGATTATAAGCTTGACAAGGCCTGACATTGGCGAATAAGCTTAATGTTTTTCGAAGTGTGACGTTTAAACTTTTATAACCTCCGCCTTGGGGGGTAGTAATAGGAGCTTTCAATAACAGTTCATGCTCCCGAACTTTTTCCCAGGATTCTTTTGTAATGCCTGAACTATAGCCGCTTTCATATACTGATTTACCTATCTGTACTTCATCAAAGGTTAAACCGGACTCAGCAGCTTCTAATATATTGAGCGTAGCATCCATTATTTCCGGTCCGATACCATCACCTTTGGCAACTGCTATTGTTCTGTTTTGATCTGCCATCTTTTATATTTTGTATTCAAGTAGTTGATAAAAAATAATTCGGGTTTAGGTGGCTACTATTACTTTATCACCACGGTCCCTTATTTTATTGCTTACTGCTTTTCAGCTGTTTTTAAATCGTTAATAAAATAATCAACGCAAATGTAATTTTTTTTAAGAAAAGATGAAAAAGATGAGAGGCAAGTTAAACTCAGATTTCTTAATCTTCTGCTTGTTTCCTAACAGAGCAGTATAATAGAATTGCAAAACAGCTTTATCTTTACAAAATAATCTAAATAATAGGAGAGGAGCAATAAATACTTGGGTATAAACTCCCTATTTTTTAGTG
>CAZIGO010000408.1:0-1782 GCA_964538595.1 uncultured Chitinophagales bacterium
GACTTGTCAAATGCTCTTTTTAAAATCTCTCTGTTCTTTTTATCCATATTTGGTAGTTCTCATATAACTCTTCAAATTCTTGAGTACCATTTAGCAATTCATATTTATCTCTCAATTCTTTTCCCGTTTGAACTCGATCTTTTAATAACTTTTCAAACTCTTTTTTATTCCATTCTAGATTGGTTTTATTACTCATAAAGATTGTTATTTAAAATGTCAGCCTGATAGTAACACTAATATAGAAATATTTTTAAAGCTATTTACTGGCACGGCATTTGTGATTTTGTTTTAAAAATAATTCGTTGAAGGCCTATTATCAGCAACAAATCGGCTTTTCCGATACCTCCAAATGGATTATTATGCATTATTGAGAACAGACACCTTAGAAGTTGCTTTTCCTATCCCACCCAACACAGGGTTAAGTCAAGAAATCCTCCGTTGCTATGATTATTTTCTTTCTCTTAATATTCTTTAGGCTCTAAAAGGTCGTTACTTCAATAACAGGCGTTGGCAAAAGCTTTACCACTTCCAAACGCTTTTCTTTCGTTTTGAATTAACAAGTTCGGTCATCCAATTTATAAACCGCATTCCCTCTCTCCATCAATGGCTTCTTGTAACCGGACGATTGGAAGATCCAGCTTTGTATAAAAGGCAGAAAGCCTTACTTTGGACCGTTAGCCACAACAATATTGCAAACATTCTCCTTACAAAATCGGAAGCTAAAGAATGGGAAAGAGACAGCTTCCGGTTCGAGCAGATGAACGGTATACAGAATCCCACGGATTTCAAAGGTTTCGAACACGAAAAGCAAGCACTATGACTCAATCCACAGACATAGAGAAAATGCTCAAAGTCGTCCAAAATTTTCACGAAAAACATGGGTTTGATGTCGGTACAAAAGACAGAGAAACCATGATCTACCGTATGAACTTGCTAATGGAAGAAGTCGGGGAAATCAGTGAATGTCTGACGAAAGATAAAGGTAATCTCTCCGAGGAACATGCTGACCTACTGATTCTTCTACTCGGCAATAGCCTCATAATGGATATTGACATTACCGAAGCATTCTGGAATAAGATGGAAGAAATTAAAAATCGATCCGGTAAGCAAATTGGTCAACAAAACAGGGTATCAAGATGGGAGGAAGAATAAAGCGAAAAATAGGGGCAAAACCTATTTTGTTCCAGTCACGTTCCAGTCGTAATAAAAAAGCCCTTGCCGAACGTTTTGTCCGACAAGGGCTTTCTGTCGTTGAATGGCAGCCCCAAGGGGAATCGAACCCCTGTCTCTAGGATGAAAACCTAGTGTCCTGGTCCACTAGACGATGGGGCCTTATTAGATTTTACCAGGAATAAAATTTTTCAAACTTTTCTCCTCGCTTCCCTTTCCTCCACTTTATGGAACCACAAAGATAGTAATTTTTCGTTACTTCGTTAACGTTTAAGGCAAAATCTCATGGTCTCTATCGTATGGCAAATTATATAAAGTAAATTAAAATTCTGTAATTTTGAGCCGGAAACACCTCGCCTTTGGAGTATTATGAACAAATAGTCGTCCTCTGTATTATCGCGTTTATCATCATTTCGCTATATACTGAGTTAATGCGGGCCGGCACTACTTTTTTTATCGCTGCCGTGGCTTTTGGAGCCTTCGGGATACTTACCCCTCGCGAGATATTAGCCGGATTCTCTAATGAACAGGTAGCGGTGATCGTCTTATTATTGTTAATCAGCAGTGTCATCAAAAAAACAGGGGTACTCAATTATGTTTTCGACAAATTCT
>CAZIGO010000409.1:0-516 GCA_964538595.1 uncultured Chitinophagales bacterium
TTTTTCAAATTAATAAATTATATTTACAGTATAGTTATAAGGATAACGTTAACTTCAGCGCTTTATATCAATAAATAATTCTAGTTTCCCAAACAAGCCGAGAAGGCGAGTCGAGCCCTCATCAACCGGATATCACAACTATAACCTGCCCTTCGTGCTCTATATTAATAGAGAAATTTTAAAGGTCGTTGATTCCCCTTTTTTAATAACAGGCACTAAACTATTCTCGAGGACACTCAGCAAATTCTGAAATAAAATGTTTTAAAAGCGTTTGTCTACCCCCATCATCACTCGCTGCCATAATTTCTCCTTTATAATTTAATACGATACGTCCCTGATACCCTGAATTATAATTGTATATATAAACATAATTGACAGAAGAATCCTCAGCAGCTACTAAACTATCCATTTCAGGAAAAGAAATGGTAGTAACTTGAAAGGGCGTTTCTTTTTTATAGTCAGGGATTCGATTTTTATATATTTTTTTAATTTTTTCTGTGTTATCCTTGTAAAACA
>CAZIGO010000409.1:526-1780 GCA_964538595.1 uncultured Chitinophagales bacterium
CTGTTCGAACATAATTTTCTTGGGCGATGGGTACAGCTAAAGTTTGTTGTTGTAGTTTTTTACAATTGGCATTATGCTTATATGATATAAAGTCTGTCGTTGATATTTTCTCTTTTCTTCTTCCTCTTATAAATTTCAGATGGTGTTGCATAAGCTGGATCATTAAAAATATATCAGCTTTAGAATATGTAGGAACGATAAAATCTTTATCTGTAAAAATATTTCCTTCTATGGGATTGTTTTCAACCGAAACTAAATACAACGGCAAAAGCGAATCTTGTCCTTTTACTTGCTTAGAAACCTGTTTGGGCAACGGGAAACTCAGGTGAAAACCGGGCCGTTCATAATGACTGCCACTAATTATTGGATCCGCTTCGAAATCGTATTCTGCTACTTTTTGTAAATGGAAGACCCAATACGTCCCTAAATGCTCTTTATCCTGCAAGATGTCATCACCCGTACGGGGTTCGATTTCATATTGATAAAACACATCAGTGCCTAAAATCGCATAAGCAGAATCATTCTTATATTTTGCTATTTTATCGCGCGGAACAAATTTAACTTCTTGACCAAAATCCCAATATTTGTTAAACCCTTGCTTTAAATATCGGTTAAATTGTTTAACATTCCGCTTGTAATCCGCTATTAACTTTTCGGATTGCCTTGTATCCTCTAGTGCCTCCATATGCTCTTTTAATGGAGTTTTTAGCTTGACTATAATGGTGCGTTCTGACAGGCTTTTGACATATTCAGGGCTATATTCTTTAGCACAACTTATAAATATCAACCAAATTATCAAGTATGTCAACTTATGGTATTTCACAAACTATTATTTTTATTTAATATAATATTTTTAACTAATTTAATGATTATATAACATAAATCAAAACTGACATCAGAAATTTACAAGTGCTGAATTCAATTAGATATTTATGTAAAATTGGTTATATTAAAATCATATCATAACATCCCGACATGTGTAAAAGAGCGTTATTTTTTGTTTTTGGATTAGTTATATTAAGTGGTTCTATCCTTCACGCTCAACCCTTCAGTTCCCAAATAGTTATTGACAGTAATGCGAACGGAACGCGCAATGTATTAGCCACTAACCTGGATGGAGATCGGGATATTGACGTAGTGGCAGCGGCTTATTATGGAGACAAGATTAAATGGTATGAGAATGATGGACACCAAAATTTCACCACTCATGTCATTACCAATAATGTCGATGGTCCCAATGGAATTTATGCCATA
>CAZIGO010000410.1:0-1774 GCA_964538595.1 uncultured Chitinophagales bacterium
CCTTGTGCTTCTAAGTTAACAGAATGAATGGAGATTATGAAATAAATAAAACTATTGTCCTCATTATTTAAAATATTAACTGACGATAGAATCGATTGGAACCCTATGGGGTTCGCCAAGTGAACATAAAAAAACTACTTTAAAATAGGTGTTGTAGTTTAACGGCCATGATGGTGATGGTGCTCCTTTTGATGACCACCATGTTGGGGGTGTAGTTTATAGGTCAGTTTTAAATAATAGGTGCGAAAACTCCGTTTATAAATGGAGTATAATTGGGTGTTATTTATAACACTTTTACTCTCGTATTGGCGGGTATTAAAAATATCTTGCACCCGGGCCGAAACTGTAAATCGTTGTTGTAAAAGACTTTTCTTGATGCTGGCATCCATAAAATACCGGGCCAATCGCCGACCTTGGGGAGTCTCTTGGGGTGCCCGGTAATTAAACATGGCCTGTAACTGTAAATTATCGGTAATGGGAAATTGCGAATTGACCCGTCCCGACCAGGTATAAAAGTCGGCCGTATAGTCGCTACTTATGTTTTTACCGTCGATAATGCTGCGATAATAATTGAAACTCCCGTTTAGTTTCCACCAATCGAAAGGTTCAAAAGCGTAAGTAAACTCAATACCGCCGGATTTTTCGGTAGCCAAATTATAGGGGCGAGTAATGGCAACTCCCTCGCTGTCAATTTCTGTTAATCGAACAATAGCGTTATTGGTATGCCGATAGTACAGGGAAGCACTAATGTTCCCGAAATCAAAATACTTCAAATATCCCAGTTCCAAAGAGTGGGTATATTCAGGTTGTAGTTTCGGATTACCGGCCCAAATATTCAGGTTATCGGAAAAGCTGAAGATAGGATTCAAGGAAAATAGGGAGGGGCGGTTGATGCGGCGACTATAACTCAGTTGAAATTTATGAGTCTGCCATAATTTTTGTGACAGATGGATGGTAGGGAAGAGGTCAAAATAGCTCCGATTCGTCACATCGTCATTAGCTTGCAAAGCGGTTCGGACCCGGCTGTACTCCCCGCGTAACCCCAGTTGATAGGAAAATTTGTCGAACTTATCACTATACATCGCATAACCGGCATGGACCCCTTCTTTATAATCAAAAACATCGCTGAATCGTGATAGATGCTCCCAAGATTCGGTGCCGGAGTTGTAGCGTTCTACATCAAAATCTTTCTTGATATTTTCGATAATACTTTTATAACCTACTTCGAGTTTGCTTTTCCCTTCAAAAGGATGAACATAATCAGCTTGAAGCAACATTTCTTGTTGATTTTCCTGGCCTGTAAAATTTTCTTTAACGGGCACTACTCCCGTCGGATTACCATTTAAGTCATATTCTTTCTGTCTTATCTCTTCTGTTTCCTCTTCAAATCCTTGGTTATATTGTATATCAGCGGTAAGTTTTTGTTCTTCTTTATCAAACTTTCGTTCGTAATTTACGGAAACGTCGGTATTGCCTTCTTTTTCATCTACCTCGGTTTCCCGTCGATAATGGTTCACTAATTGACTGTCCGGCGTGAAGGAATAATAATCGGTATTGTGCTCATCATAACCAGGAACATGACGATACAGCCCTTTTACAGTGAGGGTGTTTTTATTATTAAAATCATACTTTATACCCGCTTGAACCGTATGGGTCCAATGACTGTGCAAAAATTGGCCTTCTTGGTTAAAGTACCGGCTAGAATCATTATTGGGTTATGTAGGGCGAGTTGTATTTAAACCCGGGTGGCTTTTGTAATTGGTGCTAAAGTTAC
>CAZIGO010000411.1:0-1766 GCA_964538595.1 uncultured Chitinophagales bacterium
AATATTCCTAACAGAGCACCGCTCCGGATATTATAACTGTTATAAGTCCAATATAGAGATAATAAACACCCCCATAAAAGTAAAATGGTCATTTGCCCCAATTCAAAGTTTTGTCCTATAAACCGTATAACACAAAGTAGACCAATCAACAGGAGGCCTGTTTGTTGTTGTATACTGAGGTGATGTGTAGGTAGGAAATACAACAATAAATAACAGGTATGTACTAAAAAAATGCTTCCTAAGATCAGCCACAGTAAAAAGTTCCAGGGCGACGGGATAACATTAAATAAGATAAAAAAAGTAGCCGCTAAGGGACTGTACCGAAAATTGCCTATTTCATAAATGCTCCCATCGGGTCGGGTGCTTAATAATTTACCGTAAGGGCTATCACCTGCTGCGATATATTCAGCAGCCACCATATAAATTTCAAAGTCTCCTCCATTGAACAGCGTATTAAATGCCATCATGGCTATCCAACCCACGACAACAGCCACTAGTAAGACTTTAAATGGGGAGGAATATTTATTAAGTAAATTTTTGAACTTGGCCCATAAATACCTCAAACGTTAAGAAAAGCGTTTTTCATTGAAGATCCAAAAGCTTCCCAACAATTGCTCCGCCTTCAAACTTCGCCAATACGTTGCTCTCTAACTTATTGATTGTCTAACCTTTTTTGTGTAAGCCCTTAGAGCATCTTTAAATTCTTTACCTTCTTCTTTCATCTGTTTTTTTACATACTTCGCTGCGAAAGCATGGGTCAATTGCTCCCCTTCATCTTCACCTTCAATTTCAATATCAGGGGAGTTGCCATCCACAATAGATTGTTCCGCTTTTTTTAATGTCTCTAAGTCATGCTCTTGTACTAAATTTTTAATAAATCAGTTTTTATTTTAAAAAATTAAACAATAAAAAGACAGCAGTTACTTTAATTTTTAATAGTCTTTATAAGTTCTTTAACTTGATCTTCATTGGTGGTGTTTTCTTTATCTACCAAGTCTCCTTGCTTAAAAGCAGCAAAATAGGGCAAGTTATCCACCCCTATAGCATTGCGGGCTTTGGGATTATTTTCTGCATCAATATCGACAAAAGAAATTTCCTGAAAATCATCTTTTTCTGACAGCTTTTTATACTTTGGTTCAAAAAGCCGGCAACTGCCGCACCAATCTGCATAAAAACGAATGATAACTTTATCATTATTTTCAACGTGATCAATAAATTTATCATCGTTGATTTCCTGAACAGCCATAACTATAACATTTTAATTCAAAAATTACCAGTTAATAAATATTATTAACTAACTATTATTAAAGTTACAAAAATTATGCCTAATTTCCCATTCAATGTTCGAGTTTATGGTTTATGGATAAAATTTAGGCCATGGCAAGTTTTAGTGACTGATGAAATACGCGGTCAGCGAAAACTGACAAAATTTCCGGGAGGCGGCTTACAATTTGGGGAGGGCCTCCGAGCAGCCCTAAAACGCGAGTGGTATGAAGAAACAGGTCAAACAATAAAAACAGGAGAGCATTTTTATACCACGGATTTCTTCCAGCGTTCAATATTTGATAAATCAGAGCAGGTAATTAGTATTTACTATTTTGTGCATCCGCAAACCGCTTTTGAGCCCCCCATCCAAAATACTGCATTTCAATTTGATGAGGAAAAGGAGGGCGCTCAAAGCTTCCGATGGCTATCGGGTGAATCGTTGAATGCAGAAAGCTTTACCCTACCTATCGAACAAACAGTAGCTCATTTATTACAACATA
>CAZIGO010000412.1:0-358 GCA_964538595.1 uncultured Chitinophagales bacterium
GTTATGGTAAATGTCTACATAAGCTTTGAGAGGATCACCATGAGCTTCCCAATTTTTTACAAAGGTGGTGAGTTCCTTTTTTAATGTTTTTTGCTCTTGATCAGAGAGTTTTTTGGTACTTTGGTGCACCCAAACGGAAGCGTCTTGAGGTAATTCATCGTAATTTACTAGCATAAGCCTTTTTTTAATAATACTACCTAAAAAAATAATTATTAGTTCATAGAATTGCCAATTATTTTTAGCTAATCCAAATTATTAGCTTTGGCGACCAGCTCAGCTAAGTCTAATACGTCTACTTCGCTTTCTTTTTCTTTGTTTTTTACTCCATCCGACATCATTGTCATACAAAAGGGACAAG
>CAZIGO010000412.1:368-1754 GCA_964538595.1 uncultured Chitinophagales bacterium
TGAGGGCTTGTTCTGTCCGTTTTATATTAACATCCTTATTACCGGGCTCCGGTTCTTTAAACATTTGGGCGCCCCCGGCCCCACAACAAAGTCCGCTTTGTTTACAATCTTTCATCTCCCTTATCTCCGTTTGTAGGTTTTCAATGATCCGGCGAGGTGTATTATAAATATCATTGCCCCGCCCTAAATAACAAGCGTCATGGTAGGTGATGGTTTGATCATTAAATTCATTATCATTGTCAACTTCGATCTTGCCTTCGTCTATTAATTGTTGAAGGAAAACAGAATGATGGATTACTTCGTAATCGCCCCCCATATCGGGATATTCATTTTTTAAGGTATTAAAGCAATGAGGACAAGCGGTAACAATTTTGTCTATATCATATTGATTGAGCAATTCGATATTTTGATTCGCTTGCATTTGAAATATAAATTCATGGCCTGCGCGTTTGGCGGGCTCTCCGGTGCAGGACTCTTCCTTACCTAATACCGCCCAGTTGATGCCTATTTCATTGAGTATTTTTGCAAAAGCCCGGGTCACTTTTTGATAGCGGTCATCAAAACAACCGGCACACCCCACCCAGAATAATATCTCGGGTTCTTCCCCTTTTTCCGCTAACTCAGCCATAGTCTGCAACTCTATATCTTCCGCCCATTTTAATCGATCTTCTTGGCTATAGGGCCAAGGGGCTCCGTTGGTTTCAATATTTTGAAACATTTCATTTAGCTCACGTGAAGTTTTGGTCTCCTCCATTACTAAGTTACGGCGCATATCAATGATAAAGGGGACATGATCAATATTGACCGGGCATTCTTCAATACAAGCCATGCAAGTAGTACATGCCCATAATTCCTCCTCACTTATATAATCACCAACCAAGCTTTTACCATCAGAAAAATCTTTCCCTTCTTTAATAAGCCCATCTGCTTTTTCTTCCATTCGATGACGTAGATCGACAAATAATTTACGAGGAGTAAGGACTTTTCCCGTTCGATTGGCAGGGCATACTGCCGTACATCGCCCACATTCAGTACAGGTGTAAGCGTCTAACATGTTTTTCCAGGTAGCATCCTCTGCGTCTTTAACACCGAAACGTTCCGGGGGAGGTTCTTCCTCTCCTTCTGCATCGGGGTTCATTAATAATTCGATCTCCCGCTTAATAGATTCCATATTATGGAGCTGGCCGGTAGGGCTTAAACGTGAAAGAAATACATTGGGCACAGCCATTATAATATGAAAGTGTTTGGAATAAGGGAGGTAATTGAGGAAAAAATAGACCAACCCGATGTGAATCCACCAATTGATCATCTCAAAAACAGCCATGTTTACTCCTAATACTTGAGGTACATTAATATTAGATAATAAAACACTGACCGGAAATATTC
>CAZIGO010000413.1:0-1744 GCA_964538595.1 uncultured Chitinophagales bacterium
TTGCTTTTAGTATTTTGATCAACAAATTTGGGAGGAGTATAGTCCTCCCCCCATTCTCCTACATATTCTTTATTAAATTGCTCACCATCTACTAAACTCTCCCGTAATTCAATCTTGATTTTTCTAAGATTTTCGGGGTGTTTTTTGAAAGCTTCTATAACTTCGAGTAATTCTTCTAAACCACTATAAAGACGGGGATGACTGATATCAGCCCTGCTTTTGCCGTAAATAAGATCTAAATTTTATTTCTGAAAGTATGAATGAAAGGACTTTGGGCTCTATATCCTGTTTGGTATACTGACTACAAATTTCATCAATTTTCTTTGCTCTCTTTCGGGCATTCTCTAAATAGGGCTTTTGTAAACGTGGGAGCTTATCCTGTCGGTAGTAGTCATACCCCTTCATAACTATATACTCCTCCACCTTACTACGATCTACTATGTCTTTAAGCCTCAGCATCATTCAAATACTTCCATGGCTTCGTCTAAATCCTTATTGACGATCTTGGCATAAATCTGAGTCACTTTGATATCCCGGTGTCCGAGGAGCTTCGAAACGTGTTCGATTCGCATGCCTTTTCTAAGAGCCCGGGTCGCAAACGTGTGGCGGCTCGTATGAAACGTTAAGTTCTTTTCGATGTCAGCTCTTTTAGCAAGTTTCTTAAGATTTTTATTGATATGCGCGGTAGCACTGGAAATCGCATTAAAATGACGCGTACCATCATCGGGCTCCGTGTTAAGAATCGGGAACACGTATTCATCTTCCTCTTGTTCATCGTAATACTTCTCAAGGATTTCTTTGGCTTTAGTGGGAAGTTTGACGGAGACCATATCGCCTGTCTTTCTCATAGTGTATTTCATGTGAGTTTCGGTAATGTTTCGCCATTTCAATTGCAGTAAATCCGAAATGCGAATGCCGCCGGCATAACAAGCGAATACATACATATCACGGTGCATCTCGATAACCGTACCTTGTTTAACATCTAATTCTTCCAGTCTACTAAGTTCACCCTCCTTTAAATAGGTCCTCTTCGAAGGTTCGCTTGATAATTCGAGTTTTAAAAAAGGGTTCTTCTCCACAGGAAGGATATCTTCACTGATTGCCTCATTAATGACTTTCCGTATCACCTTAAAATTGGAGTAGATGGTGTTTTGGGAATTGCCCAGCTCTTCCCTCATGTATGTCCGATACTTTTTAAGGAGATTTACGGTGATATCATCGAAATACAGGTTTTTATTTCCCCAATACCGACGGAATTTACTAATAACTCCTTTTGATCGCTTGTAATAACCGTAACTTTTATGTTTATATACATGCTCAAGATAACGCTCGGCAAATGAAAAAAACTCCTCCAATGACTTACCGGCTAATTTCCGCTTTATTTTTTCTAAGTCAATGCGATCTTTTTTTGTCTGCTCTTCCAAAAGAAGGTCTTCAGCTTCTGCTTGCTTCTGGGTCAAGTATTGATTAATACGGGAGGAGTTGGGGTGCGACTTTCGGACCTTCCACTTGTTATCATTCCAGTGTTTAGGGTAGATACTTGTACTTAAGGAGATGTATTTAGATTTACCACTTTTCGTAAGTCGAAGATAGATAGGGATCTTGCCTTCTTTGTCTTTTCGATCCTTACGGGGATATATTCTCGCAGAGGCCATTTGAAGTGTTTATCTATAAATATAACAAAATTTATTAACAAATGGTAACAATATGGTAACATTTTTTCTGCTTTTCCTTTCTATTTATT
>CAZIGO010000414.1:0-342 GCA_964538595.1 uncultured Chitinophagales bacterium
GATGGAGGACTTAAACGGGCTTGCCCGAATTTGACTACAGTCTCCATCACTGATTCGTTTTTTGTAATAAGCGCCCCAATACGCGCACCACAAGCACTATACCGCTTTGAAATAGAATCGATGAGCACAGTATGGTCTTTAATCCCTTCCAGATGCAGGGCAGAGTGGTGGGATCGACCATCGTAGCAAAATTCCCGGTAGACTTCATCAGCAAAAAGAAAGAGGTCGTGTTCTTTAACAATATCACGGAGGGTTTGGAGTTCTTCCTTTGTATATAAATAACCGGTGGGATTATTAGGATTACAAATTAATATGGCCTTCGTTTTCGGCGTGATCCATTTT
>CAZIGO010000414.1:352-1739 GCA_964538595.1 uncultured Chitinophagales bacterium
GCTTGAGCGAAACCGTTATAATTTGCGTAAAAGGGTTCGGGGATAATAATTTCATCACCGGCATCCATACAGCTATTAAATCCGAATAATAATGCTTCCGAAGCTCCCGTTGTTATCATTATATCCTCGGCGGTAACGGGAATATCGTATTGATCGTAATATTGCACTAATTTTTTTCGGTAAGAAAGGTTGCCGGCCGAATGGCTGTAAGCTAACACTTCTATATTCATATTTTTTACGGCCTCCAACATAACAGGGGGCGTAGGGAGGTCCGGTTGCCCGATATTAAGGTGGAATATTTCTTTTCCCGCTTCTTGGGCTTTTTGCGCATAAGGTACCAGCTTACGTATGGGAGAAGCTGGCATCTGTTGCCCTTTTTTAGAAATTTGTGGCATAACTATTACATTTAATTTTGGAAAATGCTGGTAATTTACTATGATTAGAATGAAATGCCAAAGTAAGAAAAAGGAAATGAGTATTTTTTTAAGGAATAGGGGATTGAAGCTTTTTTTTGAAACATTTTTTTTGTAAAATCGTGTGAAATACTAAAGAAAAAATTAAATTGTTGTTTTTCTGTTTTACTAATTAAAAGAAATAGTTATGTATTGGACATTAGAATTGGCTTCTCATTTGGAGGATGCTCCTTGGCCCGCCACTAAAGATGAGCTAATCGACTATGCCATACGTTCAGGAGCTCCCATAGAAGTGATAGAAAATTTACAAGAGTTAGATGACGAGGCCGATGTCTATGAAGGTATTGAAGATGTGTGGCCCGACTATCCGACGAAAGAAGATTTTCTCTTTAACGAGGATGAGTATTAGCCCTGTTCTACAATCCAGCGTGCTAATGCTATATCGCGGGGATATGTGATCTTTATGTTATTTTCCTCTCCATCAGTTAGCGCAACAGTATAGCCGGCTGATTCCACTACACTTGCATCATCGGTAAATTGGTCTTGATAAGGTTGTTGATAAGCTTCTTTTATGAGGCTTGTTTTGAAGACTTGTGGGGTTTGAACACGGCGGTAATGCTGCCGGGAGACCGGGTAAGAATGATGCTTTTCAATTTTACGTAAGGAGTCATTGACAGGTATGACGGGGATACACGCGTCCTTTTCTTCGGCTTTATGAAAGGTTTGCTCAATTAAAGCAGAAGTGACGAGCGGTCGCGCTCCGTCATGTATGGCTACGTAGCCTTTACCAGGTAATTGCTGAAGTCCTCTCTTTACCGAATGGTAACGTTCTTGCCCCCCGGTTATAATTTGAGTCGAAGTGCTGAAAGGGTATTCTTCAACGATTTTTTTGCCGGTTGCCCGATGGGCGGCGGGTAACACTAATACAAATTTTATAGAAGCATCGAAGTTATAAAAAGCTTGCAGGGCATGAA
>CAZIGO010000415.1:0-1733 GCA_964538595.1 uncultured Chitinophagales bacterium
GGTAAATTTTCGGCTTTTCAAATTTTTGTGTATACCCTGCTCCTGCTCCCCGCCAGCTTGTTACCGGCTAAGTTTGGGGTGACAGGACTCTTTTCGTTGGTAGTGGGGTTGATAGTGGGGGGAGGGTTTCTGTACACGGCTATACGTTTATATCGATATTGTTCTAAAAAGGCAGCTTTGACTGTAATGTTAGGTTCATTTATCTATTTACCGCTCATTCAATTAAGTTTAGTCATTGATAAATTTTTGTTTCTGTAATGCAACCATCATTTAATTTGACACAGCAGCCCGAAAAGCAATCCGGTGTTCATCCTACGAAGTTCTTGCTCTGGATAACGATGGGTAGTATGATTATGTTGTTTGCTGCCTTTACCAGTGCTTATGTCGTTCGTAAATCAGCCGGGGAATGGTTAGTATTTCAGTTGCCTAACATATTTTGGTACAGTACTTTTGTCATATTTATTAGTAGCTTGACGATGCATGGCGCGTATTGGGCTTTGAAACGAAATAAATTTAGCCTCGTGCAATGGTCTACTTTTCTTACCTTTATTTTGGGAGTAAGTTTTGCTGTACTTCAATGGTTAGGGTGGCAAGAGTTGGCAGCGCAGGGAATTCGTATAGCCGGTAATCCGGCTGCTTCGTTTGTTTATGTTATTACGGGAGCGCATGTAGTGCACCTGTTAGGAGGATTAGTCTTTTTATTGTTTATGTTGTTTAAAAGTTTCCGTCATACCATTAGTGCCAAAAATTCGCTGCCGATGCAATTATGCACTACGTATTGGCACTTTATGGACGGGTTATGGATTTATTTGTTTTTCTTTTTACTTTTATATCGTTAATGTGGACTGTTTAAAACAACGCTTATGGCAACATCAGCATCGACAGTAGCCGAATCGAAAGAAAACTTATGGTCGGGCGGTAAATCTCCGTTTGGCACCAGTTGGGGTAAGTTGATGATGTGGATCTTTTTGGTCTCGGATGCTTTTACGTTTGCGGGTCTTTTAATCTCCTATGGCACTATTCGGTTCAGTAGTGCTACTTGGGTAGACCCCGAACAGGTTTTCTCGGCTTTCCCGGGTTTCTCTATGGACATGCCTCTCATGTTTGTGAGTTTGATGACCTTTATTTTGATCTTAAGTAGTGTTACAATGGTGCGTTCGGTACAGGAAGCCCTGCGCCATAACAAAAAGGGTACGATTATTTGGTTGGTATTAACTATTATCGGAGGGTCTATGTTTTTGGGTTGCCAAGCTTGGGAGTGGACGCACATGATTAATCACGGTTTATCATTGTCTTATAATCCCTATCCTAATGTCGATGGCTCTATGCCCGGGGTGGCTGCATTTGGTCAATTCTTCTTCTTGATTACCGGTTTCCATGGGTTTCATGTGTTTTACTTAATATTACCGTATGTGTGATGTTAGCTATTGGCTTTTTTGATCAACGAGATATGAGTTATGGAATCGTAGAAAATATCGGCTTATACTGGCACTTTGTAGATCTGGTGTGGGTATTTGTATTCTTAGCCTTTTATTTATTGTAAATCTAAAATAAAAATTTAATTGTATGGCTGGTGATCACTCTCATAGCGAAGCGATACGCACGGTTTGGCGCACTACTTTAATATTAACTATTGTAACGATCGTTGAAGTGGCGGGCGTGTTAGTATATCCGGATACCGCTCCTGATTTAATCGTGAACTTGTTCGTGATTGTGCTTACGTTGATGAAAGC
>CAZIGO010000416.1:0-427 GCA_964538595.1 uncultured Chitinophagales bacterium
GAAAGTGCATGTTGCTCAATTACTACGTCCTCTTTGGCAATGGCTCCCGAAATCTCGCCATCGTTCTTGGCAAAACACTATTCGTCAAATTGACCGGTTTGTTACTGGTTACAATCAACTCCCAGCACAGCAATATTGGTATTGGTGTTCCTTCAGTGATGAATCATCTGCTCGAGATATCCTGGCTCACAATTTCGATACCACTCAATACCAACAACGGAAAAACGCCATTTTACAACTTATACACGATGACCCCAGCTTGGACCACTACTTACAAACCGACTTACAACTCGTTCTACCCAACGACATGCTCACTAAAGTGGATCGCATGAGCATGACCAATAGCCTGGAAGTGCGCGTTCCGTTCCTCGATCCTCACGTGGTCGAATATGTACAGTCATTACCCTTATCCGCCAAGATAGGCCCA
>CAZIGO010000416.1:437-1723 GCA_964538595.1 uncultured Chitinophagales bacterium
CGTCAGAAGAAAATACTGCAGGATACGTTCCGTGATCAACTGCCCTCCCAACTTTATGAACGTCCTAAGCAAGGATTTGAAGTGCCCTTATTAGAATGGTTTCGTAATCAGCTATACGATAAAATAGATCAAGAATGGCTACACCCCGACTTTATACAAGAACAAGGAATATTTAACGTCGAGGAGACCGAAACCTTAAAGCAAAAGTTATTTTCTTATAATCCCCATGATGTCCATTTTGATATCTGGAAATTGATCGTATTTCAGCACTGGTATCAACGTTTTATGAAGTAATTTACTCTATGCCGCGTGTACTACGTATCATCAATCGATTAAACTTAGGAGGTCCTACCTATAATGCCGGTTATTTATGCCAATATCTGTCGCCGGAATACGAGAGTCTTTTAGTGGCCGGTGTCCCCCGAAAGACCGAAGCCAGCTCACAACATATCGTAGACGATTTGGGGTTAGAGCCGGTTTATATTCCCGATCTACAACGTGCAGTACATCCCTTCAGAGATATAAAAGCTTACAAACAAATTATCGATATTATCAAAGACTTTCAACCTCACATTGTGCACACCCATGCTTCTAAAGCTGGGGCCTTAGGACGGCTAGCAGCTATACAGCAAGAGGTTCCCGTTGTTTTACATACGTTCCACGGTCATGTTTTTTATGGGTATTTCAATTGGTTTAAGACCCATTTTTTTATGCAGATAGAGCGGTACTTAGCCCGCCATAGTGATGCGATTATCGCGCTAAGTCAACAACAAAAAAAAGAACTTACCCAGATCTATCATATCAGCTCACCGGAGAAAACACAAATCATACCGTTAGGGTTTGAATTGGAGGATTTCGCTAAATCACCGGATAAGAAGCGAAGACAGTTTCGGTCACGCTACAATATTGACGATCAAACCGTAGCAATCGGTATAATTGGACGATTGGTTCCCATTAAGAATCACTTTTTCTTTATACAAGCTATTCAGCAAGTCAAACAACAGACGGAAAAACCTGTGCGGGCATTTATTATAGGCGACGGAAGGGAAAAGGAAGCCCTCAAAGAGCAAGCCGAGATCTTAGGATTATCGTATACCGAACAACCGGAACAAGAAAAAGCGCTGATCAACTTCACATCCTGGATTACAGCTATTGAGGAAGTGATGCCGGGGTTGGATATAATAACGCTCACTTCAATTAACGAAGGGACCCCCGTCAGTTTAATAGAAGCTCAAGCAAGTGCTCGTCCGATTGTCACTACAGATGTAGGAGGAGTTCGCGACATT
>CAZIGO010000417.1:0-312 GCA_964538595.1 uncultured Chitinophagales bacterium
TCCTGCTGCTGGAGAGTAAGGCTGAATGGAATAGCCTTTGTACATAAGGTCTTTCTCATGCAGCTGCTTCAATAGGTACCATATTGTTTCGATATACTCTTTTTCAAAGGTTACATAAGGGTCATCCATATCAATCCAATACCCCATCTTTTCGGTCAAGTCTTCCCAGACTTCCTTATAGCGCATCACTTCTTCCCGACACGTATTATTGTATTTCTTCACTGATATAGTATCGCCGATATCTTCCTTCGTGATGTCGAGCATTTTTTCAACCCCTAATTCGACCGGCAAGCCATGGGTATCCCACCCCCC
>CAZIGO010000417.1:328-1434 GCA_964538595.1 uncultured Chitinophagales bacterium
AAAAGGTTCTTCGCCCTCCCGTTGTTCAATACTTTTTTCAAAAACGTTATTCTTTTTCCAAAAATCCTGGATTTCTTGATCAATCGCAGGTAAATCAAGGTTATCGTATTGTGGATACTTCATTCGTTAATCTTTTTTCGTTGAATGATGTTCAGATGACTTTTCTTTCTTTTGTTCGCTTTGATATAAGGTGCCGTCTACAGAAATATCATTGCCCTGTGAAGGTTCATCAAGAGATCGTAAGGCCTTACTGCTTATACCAGTACCATTTTTCTTGTACCACTCCAAACTTAATAAAAAGGAAGGCAGCAAGACTGTATTCGTAAACATGGCTACCACTAACGTAATAGAAGTTAACACTCCTAACGCTACTGTACCACCAAAACTGGAAGCACTAAAAATAACAAAACCAAAGAATAAAATCAAAGAGTTGTAAATCATACTCCGGCCCGTTTCTTGTAAAGCGACAGATACTGTTTCAGAGATCTCCCAGTTGTGGCGTTTAATCTCTTGTTGGTATTTGGCTAAAAAGTGAATACTGGTATCTACAGCAATTCCAAAGGCTACGCTAAAAACTAATACGGTGGAAGGCTTAAGGGGTATTTGAAAATAGCCCATTATACCCGCTGTAATAACCAGAGGAATGACGTTGGGCACCAGACAAATGACGAGCATTTTCGCTGAACGAAACAGGCTTCCCATAATCACCGCAATTAAAAGAAATGCAATAGCAAGACTATATATAAGACTTTGAATGAGGTATTGATTCCCTTCTAAAAAGATAATACTGGTGCCGGTAAAACTAATATCATAAGCAGCGGTATCCACTTTTTTGTTGATCTGATTGCGTAGATCGCTTAAAATACCCGGTAATTTGGCAGACCCTACATCCTCCATTCGAGCATCAATTTTTGTAATACGGCGGTTACTATCTATATAGCGGCTGACGATCTTTTTCTGTTCCTGCGCATTCGATAAATACGGCATTATAAAGTTTTTCTCCATGCCACTGGGAATCTGGTATCGGTCGGGGTTCCCATTATAATAGGTTTGGGTAACATATTTCGCCCCCTCAGCAATTGACATGGGGGCAGAAAACTCAGGAA
>CAZIGO010000417.1:1444-1721 GCA_964538595.1 uncultured Chitinophagales bacterium
ATCCTGTATTTTGTCAATTTCACGAACCGTCGATAGCTGCGTAGCTCTTCCTTCCTTTTTTGTATCCAAAATAATTTCAAAAGGCATAACGCCTCCAAAGTTTTTCTCAAAGAAGCGGAGGTCATGCGCTACCTTGGTGTCATTAGGAATATCGTCAACGATATATCCGGTTGCCTTAATACGCATCATACCGACAAGAGCAGCAATAATTAATACGCTAGCTATAGTATAAACTACCGGCCGGTAATTACGCATCCAATGGGTGATCAAGTCAAGC
>CAZIGO010000418.1:0-1706 GCA_964538595.1 uncultured Chitinophagales bacterium
TAAATCACCATCCATTAAACTATCGGCATATTGCAAACATTTAAACGTCCAAACCGCCGAGCGTAACCCCCCTCCGCTCACACTTATAAAGACCATCTTCGGGTCTTCTTTATCAAATTGTTGCTTCCAGTTTTCTAAGATCGGGTAAATACTGTCTTTGTCGTGTTGTATAGTTTGCTGGTTACTGAAGGTTTCCAGGGTGTCATAACTATAGGTTATCGGCGACTTATTATAATTCAATCCAAAGGCTTTATTTTGATAGCCGATCACATCATACTTCACCAAAAAGTTCACCCCAAATAAAAACAATACCAATACAATAGTGCTCCATCCCCTCAATAAAAAGCTTAGCGCTCCGGTTAACATCGTTAATACAGTTAAAAGCAAGAAAATACTAGCGCCAGCGGGAATACGAAACGCTGGGTAATGGATGAGGAAGCCCAGCGAAATGAGTAAAATTAATGCCACAGCCTCCATAATAAGGGCATTGGCATGATTTTGCCGGAAAACGGCTTTCAACAGATCGTTATCATAGTGCGCCACACTCCGGACCAAGCGGGCTCGAAAGGGATGGGCCAGATAGGAATCCACTCGCCTTCGTTGCTCCCACCACCGACTTGACGCTTCTATTTCTGAACGTAGCGGGTGTGCTTTGAATTGCCGGGAAAGGTGTTCCCGGTCCATCCCGCTGATTTTCAGTAAACCAAACAGATCTTTGTTGGTCTGTAAAAAGTAGGTGTAGCTAAAAAAGACGATCAAAAAGATGCCCACCAATAACCCGCTGAGCAACTCTGCCACCTCTAAAGCGCCTTGAAACTTGCTTTGCGACTGAAAAATAATAATTGCTACAATATAAACCACCAAAAAGAACAACGGTAACCCTGCATTGTTAAAGCTGTATTTGGTAAAAGGTTTTTGTAAAGTGGCCAAAAACGGAAATCGATAACTATTAAGAATATAGGTGGTAATGTTCCACGTCACCGTAAAACCTCCAAACGCCAAACCAATAAAAAAGAAACTCCAAAAGCTGACTTGTCCTAAATATTCTGGATCTAAAAACAAAAAGGGGATGCCCATCTTGCGGCCCAAATAATTAATGATAGAAATGAGGGGTAAAATCCATAAAAGTAATAACAGGGGGTGCCGTTTCAAATGGAGGATCACCAATTGAACGGGAAAGGAATAATATATGCTTTTCAAAAACTTCACGCCATAACCTAATTAAAATAGACGAACAGCTGATTTATCCATAAAATTAAGAATTTTTCCGCTTCCGCTTTATTGATGCTCGAATATCCATTGTATCACCGCTAACTCATTTCTATTTTTATTTGTATTTTCACTCACCGATTAAAAGGGGGCATTCATCGAAAATTATCTTCGTACTCCCTTCCATTCTAGTATATTAGCGATACTTCAATTTTTTGGACCAAACACAAATTTATGACGACCCTTACACGACTTGTTTTTTCCACCGGATTGTATTGTATCCTTCTTGTGATGATACTCTGTCCCTTCTCTATCAAAAGTCAACCTGTTATTTCACAAGATCATACCCCTCACTTAACAGCCCACAACAGTAATCATTTAACGGGCCTTACTGATCGTAGCAAAAAGAAGAATAACTCCTCTATCTCTCTTCCCTCTTCTACACTCCAACAGGAGTTATTTTTCGAGCTCGGTAGTGACGAACGCAAAGATGCTTC
>CAZIGO010000419.1:0-1703 GCA_964538595.1 uncultured Chitinophagales bacterium
TTTCTTCATATTATCAATCACCTCATCAGATAAATCATAGGAGGGAAGAACGGCACTTGAATCGCCCGAATGGATGCCCGCGGGTTCAATATGTTCCATTACCCCCATTATATGCACTTCCTCTCCATCACAGATCGCATCAACCTCCCCTTCTTCGGCCCGGTCAAGGAAATGATCAATCAGTATGCGGTTATCGGGCATGTCCTTAGTTAACTTAATAACTTCACGTTCAAGATCTTTCTGATTAATAACAATACTCATCTCCTCCCCGCCTAATACATATGAGGGCCGAATCAGTACGGGAAAACCCACCTCATTCGCAATTTTTATAGCTTCTTCGGCAGAATCGGCAACACCATATTGGGGAAAAGGAATATCCAAACTCTTAAGCAAGTCAGAAAATGTCCCGCGATCCTCCGCTTCATCAATGACCTTTTGTTCAGTACCAAAAACTTTAACCCCCTCTTCCTCAAGATTTTCTGCCAATTTAAGTGCGGTCTGTCCCCCCAGTTGCACGATCACTCCTTCGGGATCTTCATGATCAATAATTTCTTTTAGGTGCTCCCAAAAGACCGGTTCAAAGTATAATTTATCTGACACATCAAAATCTGTAGAGACGGTTTCCGGGTTACAATTCACCATTATAGATTCATAGCCCAGTTCATCCAGCGCATGAACACCGTGTACACAACAATAATCGAACTCAATGCCTTGTCCAATACGGTTGGGCCCCGCCCCTAAAATAATCACTTTTTCATTATCAGAGGCTTCACTTTCATTCTCTTTATCGAAAGTAGAATAAAAATAAGGGGTTTGTGCTTCAAATTCCGCTGCACAGGTATCTACCATCTTATAGGTACGGGTCAGTTCTAGTTTTTTCCGTTTCTCATAAACTTCATCCTCGGTACAATCAATAATTTTAGCGATTTGAAGATCCGAGAACCCCGACTGTTTGAGTTGAGTTAAAAACTCTTTAGGTAAATTGTTTATATCATAACGCTTCAGCTCTTCTTCCTGCTTCACTAAATCTTGAATCTGCAGTAAAAACCATCGATCCATTTTAGTGAGGTCCTGTATTGTTTTAAGGGGGATTCCTAAGTTAAAAGCATCTTTTATGTGAAATACCCGATCCCAAGAGGGGTGCTCTAAGTTTTCCACTATAGTCTCGGCATCTAATTGCCCCCCTTCGCGTCCTACTAAACCTATTTTGTCATTTTCTAAGGATTGACAAGCCTTTTGGAGACTTTCCTGAAAACTCCGTCCAATCGACATCACCTCCCCCACGGCTTTCATTTGCATACCGAGTTCATCATTACTGCCTTTAAATTTGCTGAAGTTCCACCGCGGTATTTTAACTATTACATAATCTAATGTAGGTTCAAAATAGGCCGAAGTGTTTTGAGTAATTTGATTTTTGAGTTCATCAAGGGTATATCCCATGGCCAGCTTAGCCGCTACTTTAGCAATGGGGTAACCTGTAGCTTTAGAAGCTAAAGCTGAAGAACGAGAAACACGAGGATTAATTTCAATAGCAGCGATATCTTCATTCTCCGGATTTAGCGCAAACTGTACATTACACCCGCCGGAAAAGTTACCCAAACTGCGCATCATACGCTTAGCCATGTTACGCATCCGTTGAAAAGCAGTGTCCGACAAGGTCATGGCCGGGGCCACCGTAATAGAATCGCCGGTGTGAACTCCCA
>CAZIGO010000420.1:0-1681 GCA_964538595.1 uncultured Chitinophagales bacterium
CCAAGTAGACTGCACTATTGAATCACTTTGATTATTAAACGACACGGTATCCGCAGCAAAAGAATAACTAAACCCCGTCCTGTAAGGAGGATCAATACAAGGGCATATAATTGTATCCCGAGCAACCCCTAAGCTGTCGGCTTTAACCAAGTGGGATTCTATCGTATTTTGGGCCCCTTTAATACCATTATATAAATACCCCTTATCTTCAGTTTGCTGCAAAGAAGGCGCATTACTCCAATAGGCATCTAAATAATCCGGGTAAGCAGGTCCCGACCAAATTTCATTACCTTGCTCATCAATTTTGTGTAATTGACCATTATAGGAATAGACTATATTGTTGTCTTGTGTGGTCGTCAAAGCTATGTGATAAATATTAGAATATTTAGAGGGAGGTAATTTTTTTTGCCACTTCAGGTTACCGTATTTGTCCGTTTTAAAAATAAAATTCGAGTTCCCACTCAAATATCCGATCACAAACCCGGTATCCGAAGTGACCACAAAGTCTTGAAATTTATCATTACCCGATCCTCCGCCTTGTTTTACCAACGTATCTCCTCCATATCTTTTTACCCACAAGGTATCTCCCATCGCATCGGTTCGTATCAGTACGTTATCCCCATAAGTGTCGCTTGAAAGTGTATCATCTGCTTTTACATCAGCCACAAACATTATAGCATATCCCTGATCATATACTTTTTTCGTTTTAATGTATTTATTTAAGACTATTGTCATCTTGGTACTGGTAAAATTGTAATCTTCCCGCCAGTGCATGGAAGTGGTATCTGCCCTAAATAAAGACAAGGTCTTATAGCTGTTGATGCCTACCACAGCATAATTCATCGACTGTTTTGTTATAGAAGTAGTTATATCACGGCTTTCATAGCGATCTTTCCCTCCCACCGGATCAAAGGACTTTTCCCATAATAAATTCCCATTTGAATTTAAAACCAATATCCGGGGAATATAAATACCCTTACAATCTCCTGTCCAATCATCTCTTCCTAAGATGATATAGTGATTTGCCGTATCAATAGTAATTCCCATTCCGTATTGGTTACAACTATTTCCAAAAGTGTTTGTCCAAAGTGTATCCCCACAGCTATCGGTCTTTATCACAAAAATATCACGTGTGCCATTTGATTGCTCTTTAGAGGTAACTATCACAAAATTCCCCGAACTATCCTGTATAGCTTGACTCCGACTGTACACGCTACTTAAATTATTAAAGCTACCGAAGGGTCCAAAACTTTTTTTAAACTGGATCTGTTGGGCTGATAAGAAATACAAAGGAGTGATTAACAAAAAACAAATTAATAAAACTAAAATGCAACTAAATCTCTTCATTGTATTATCAACTTTCCAGTTTCCACTAACTTTTCTTTGGTTTTCAGGCGATAAAAGTAGACGCCTCTTGCCTTATCTCCCCGTTCAACTTGATATAGGACCGATTCCCCACTGCTATATTTTTTCTTATAATGTATATCCACTTGTTGCCCATAAATATCAAAAAACTGTAGCTTAACATCACTCAAATCGTGCGATGATGATTTAAGTCGAATTATAGTAGATTGGTAAAAAGGATTTGGGTGTACTGTTACCTGCAGCGGTGGAGAAGGTTGAGAATATTGAATATTTGACAGCATCAACTCCTGTTTTAATGTATCATTTTCCCAACACC
>CAZIGO010000421.1:0-1680 GCA_964538595.1 uncultured Chitinophagales bacterium
TGGTCCGAAAACGTACTCGCCGTTGGTGAGGCTCTTCATCATCTTTGAGTTCGAGATATTTTGAATTAGCCAGAATAATCCCATCTCTTTCAATACATTCCCGTTCGTGAGAATAGTAAAGCGGTGGTATTTCCAGCTCCTCCATGGCTATATATTGCCATACATCCAATTCGGTCCAATTACTGAGCGGAAAGATGCGGAAATGTTCCCCCATTTTTCGGCGTCCGTTAAAGAGCTGCCATAGTTCGGGGCGTTGATTTTTCGGGTCCCATTGACCGAACTCATCGCGGTGGGAGAAGAATCGCTCTTTGGCCCGGGCTTTTTCTTCATCGCGTCGGGCGCCCCCGATAGCTGCATCGAACCCTTCTTCCTCAATGGTATCCATTAAGGTAATAGATTGAATAGCGTTACGGGTGGCATAAGGACCGGTTTCCTCTTCGGCCTTACCTTCGTCGATGGTGTCTTGGACTTTAGCTACGATAATACGGGCGTTGATCTCTTCCACCAGGTTATCGCGGAATTCAATGGTTTCCGGGAAGTTATGGCCGGTATCCACATGTAAGAGGGGAAAGGGCAGGTTAGCGGGCCAAAAAGCTTTGCGGGCCAGATGAACCAACACTAATGAATCTTTGCCGCCGGAGAACATCAACACGGGTTTATCAAATTGGGCGGCAACTTCCCGCATTACGTAAATCGCCTCTGATTCCAGCGTTCTTAGGTGGTTTAAGTTATATGTTTCCATGTTATTCATCGTTTATTTTTGGAGCAGGCAATTTAAGACTTTTCTTACAGACTCATTAACATCCAATTGGTCGGTATTAACTTCAACGTCGGGATTGTTAGGTTCTTCAAAAGGTGCATCGATACCGGTAAAGTTGTCGATCTCCCCTTGGCGCGCCTTTTCATACAAGCCTTTAACATCACGCTCTTCGCAAACTTCCAAGGGACAATTTACAAAGACTTCCACAAATTCATCCTCCTCCACTAAATCGCGCACAAACTGCCGATCTTCCCGGTACGGAGAGATAACTTAGCTACTTCCCCGATACGACGGATATTCTCTTTGCGGTCCTCCGGCGTAAAAGCCAGGTCTTGATTTAATCCAGAGCGAATATTATCTCCATCTAAAATATAGGTACGATACCCTTTTTGATACAATTGCCGCTCCACTTCGCTGGCTAAGGTAGATTTTCCCGACCCGGACAAACCGGTAAACCAAACGATACACGGCTGCTGCTGATTCAGCTTTTGGCGGTCTGCCTTGGTAATAGCATGAGAGTGGGGTATAATATGTTCTGATTCGCTCATAAACTTATGACAACGCAAAAGTAACAAATAAAACAGTAATGTGTGATAATTTAGGGTGAGAAATTGACCGTTATTTTTTTCTCTACCATGTAGAGGAGGGTGAGCGGCAGCCCGATCCGGAAAAAGTCGCGGAATGTATAACCGCCCGGTCCATAAACCATCAGATTCGTTTGATAACCAATAGGGGTAATAAAACTGGCCGAAGCCGCATAGGCGACAGCTAACGCAAAGGGCATAATCGGCTCGCCGATGGATTGTGCGCTACTAACTGCCAAAGGAAGTACGAGCGAGGCAGCGGCAACATTCGTCATGATCTCGGTCATCAGGTTGGTAAGTAAATAGATGCCGAACAGTACCGCAATAGGTCCCAAC
>CAZIGO010000422.1:0-1680 GCA_964538595.1 uncultured Chitinophagales bacterium
TTAAAAACACGGTTTCGTACTTTTGGGTAAAAGATATAAATAATCGATTGTATGGGATTCCCAATCACTTAACTTCCCGACGCATCAACGTAAAGTTAAAAGCGGAGTTTTAAATAGTGTATTAAAGGTAAGACTTCAATAAATCACTGGAAGCTTTGCTCTTAATAGTAGCTAAGGCTTGAGATTTTAGTTGACGCACGCGTTCACGGCTTAAATCGATCTCTTCCCCCACTTCACGGGGTGATTTACAACCATTACCATCCAAACCAATGGAATACATAATTATCTTTGCTTGGCGAACGGGCAATTTTGAAAGTACGCGGCGTATCTCATCCTTCAATGATTCATCCATCAAATCTTGATCGGGGTTAGCAGAATTCGGATTTTCCAAAAGGTCACATAAGGAGTTACTACCCTCATCATCTCCCACCGGGTCATCAATGGAAATCTGTCGATTAGAACGAATCACCTCTTTTATATGTTCGGGTTTTAAATCAAGAAGTTCAGCCAATTCGTCTTGAGTGGGCGGGCGTTCGTATTCTTGCTCCAATTCTTTTTTCTTTTTGTTCACTTTATTCAACGCTTCGACTTTATTGGAGGGAAGACGTACTACACGAGCATACGACTCTAATGCCCGTAAAATAGACTGTCGGATCCACCAAACGGCATAAGAAATAAACCGAAATCCTTTTGTTTCATCAAAATTAACAGCTGCTTTGATTAAACCTAGATTACCTTCATTTATTAAATCACTCAAGGGGAGTCCACGACCTTGATACTGTTTCGCTACCGAGGCGACAAACCGTAAATTACCTCGTACTAATTCATCCATAGCTTCTTGCTCCCCTTTCTTAATGCGCTTTGCTAACTCAACTTCTTCCTCTGGCGTCAATAACTCTAAACGACCAATATCACTAAAATACTGCTCTACCAATCCATTGTCTCTTTGGGTAATTCGAGGGGTAATTTTTAATTGTCGCATCATACCTTACTTTTAGTGAAAGATTTGGAATTTCCGTACACCCCATCCTTGCTCAGTCTGCAACTTTAACATGTAAAAACCGCGATCTAATGTTGATGTTTCAACATTGATGGCTCTTTCATTTTGAGCCCTTGAAACTTGAACGGATTTTACAAGTTGTCCCATATTATCAAATATTTTTAATTGTTGAATTGCTGATTGACTTTTTACCCGTAAATTTTTATCAGCAGGATTGGGAAACAAGTCAATCTCAGCTTTACCAGTTTGTTTAGTATCAGTACCTTGTACTTTTTCATAAACAATGACTGAATCATTTATTCCTCTTACTGGTATTACAGACAGATTTTTGGAGATAACCGTTGCATCACAAAATTTCAAATTCAATATTTCAGTCACAAAAGAGTCTTTAGCAGCAAGGTCATCCTCCATGACAATGGTAAATTTGCCGATTTCGCCGGTAGTAGATGTATTAATCTGATTATTTCTAGAAATTCCCATTTCTGTTTGACCAACATCAGGAAAATCTTTAGCTAAACGTACCAACTTATTTTGGGTGCCTAACTGAGATCCTGATAACGATAAACTCGCTGAGCCAGAATCCACCAAGGAATTTTCATAGGATAGACATAATGCCAAACCATAAACGTTGTCCGCAGGAATAGAATCACTACCCAAGTTTATATTAACCCTGACTGTAT
>CAZIGO010000423.1:0-1676 GCA_964538595.1 uncultured Chitinophagales bacterium
ACTCTCAATTAGATCTAATAAATACAGATAAATAATTTATTTTAAGGAGCTTCTGCAAAATATTCCTCATCTTTGCAATAAAACAACTATGGCTGGACAATTATACCTTGTACCTACTCCTATCGGTAATCTAAAAGACATTACATACCGAGCAGTAGAAACGTTAAAACAAGTTGATTTTATTTTAGCAGAAGATACAAGAAAAACGGGGCAACTGCTTAAACATTATCAAATAGACAAAAAAATGTATGCCTACCATCAACATAATGAGCACAAAAAAACTCGCGGTATTATTAAACAATTAGAACGAGGATATAAAGTAGCATTGGTTAGTTCAGCAGGTAGCCCCGGCATATCCGACCCAGGTTATTTAATAATTAAAAGCTGTATTGAGCACAACATCAAGTATACTTGTCTCCCCGGTCCCACCGCCATTATTCCTGCTCTTACAGGTTCCGGTCTCCCTATGCATCGTTTTTGTTTTGAAGGTTTCCTACCTCGAAAAAAAGGGCGGCATTCCCGTTTACAGGAATTGGCACAAGAAGAACGTACACTTGTATTTTATATCCCTCCTCATCGCTTGTTAAAAACTATAAATGAATTTATCCAATATTTTGGCGCCAATCGACAAGTAACAGCCGCTAAAGAGATTTCAAAAATTTACGAAGATTATATTACGGGATCATTACAAGCATTAAAAAATCATTTTGAAGACCAATCGATCAAAGGTGAGTATGTATTAGTCGTTAAGGGAAAGGAATAAGATCGTTATCCCTCTATCGGATTAGAGTAACATACCCTGTTTTTTTAAAATGTACCGTATCCGAGGGAGAATGAAATTCAATATGATAATAGTAAGTGCCCTCATTTACGGGCTTCCCCTTATATTTACCTTCCCATTGGGGTTGGTCTTTCTTCGACTGATAAATAATCTGTCCCCATCGGTTATAAATCCTAAAGTCAACCACATGATTTAACTTTATCCCCGGGAAATTATCATTTTGTCCGTCATTATTCGGTGTAAAAGTGTTGGGGAGTTGAAACTGGGTAGCTAATTGTTTAGTTATAGAATCTTTACATAAAGCATTGGTTACGATGAGCTGCACTTCATATTGACGGTTAGGTGTATAATGGTGAACAGGATTGGCAATAGTATCCTTTTTCCCATCCCCGAATTGCCACTCATACTGTTGCCCCCCTTTACTTGTATTATTAAAATGAACTTTTTTTGTATTTGTATAACTTTTCCCATCAAATTTTAAATAGTTCGGTGAAAAAGTAAAATTTGCTTCAACCGTGGGATATTGATTATTTTGGAAGAATGAAACAGACTTCAATGTATCGCCCGGGGCTCCTTTTTGAGCACCATAATCACTTCCGTTTGCTGTTCCTCCTGCTCCCGCTGCAGTAGCTATTTGAAGAGAAGAAGGCAGTTGTGTTCCAGTTAGCCCCACTATACCTCCTCCCCCTCCTCCCCCGGGTCCGGCTCCTTTTAACGATGTACTCCCCCCTTCCCCTCCTTCTACTTTAACGTTTACGCTGTCTGAGTAAGTCCCTACTTTTAAATATACGGTACCTCCCGCTCCTCCGCCACCCGCCCCATCTTGGTGGCTGGGATCGGATGAAGTATTTTGAGCACTATCCCCCCTGGCCATAATCGTTTGACCATTCGCCGC
>CAZIGO010000424.1:0-1208 GCA_964538595.1 uncultured Chitinophagales bacterium
GACTCTGGCCAGTCACTGTGATCCCATGGGTGTTGGAGAGGGAGGAATTATAATCTTCAGCGCGGGTAGCCACACAATTACTACCCGGCACAACTTCAACCATATACCGAATAAAATCTGATTGAGGAGGGTTGACATTAGTATAACTAGTAATTCCCGAAGAGGTGGAGTCGATGAGATTCCACTGGCTCGTTCCGGTGGTGTCGTAATAGATACGGTAAAAATTGAAAGAAAGGCCTACATAATCCGTCCAGTTCAGCACATGATCTCCATTGATATCTTCTGTAACCGACAAGTGGATAGTTTTATGATGAGAGCTAAGTGGACCCACTGATCCACAGGTATCTACCGCGGCTATTTTATAGCGATAAGAGGTTACATTGGGGTTGACCCCATTTGATGTATCTGTATAAACACTCAACGATGAATAAGGGACATTATCAATAAGTTCATAGGTACCTGTGATTTCACGGTAAATACGATAACTATCTACCACATTCGTATTGGGCTTCTCCCAAACCAACACATTGTTGGTAGAGGTGCTGTCTACCGTAGTCAAGCATATTTCCTCTTCCAATGCAGGGGCTCGCTGAAGGATAGCAGTGTCCGTTCGTGTACAATGTCGAATATCGTTTACTGTTACCTGGTAAGTGTCGACCGACAGGTTGACAGCGGTATCTGTATTTTGTCCCCCTATGTCATTCCATTGATAGCTATAAGGCTGTACCCCTCCGCTTACTTTTGCTACGGCCTCCCCATTATTCTTCCCAATACAGGAAACATCATTAATAGTATTGGCTGTCAACGACAGGGGCTTATAATCACATTGGGCATATTTGACAAGGAATCCATCACGAAAACCCTTGTCTGATAACGTAGAAGTATTGGGACCGGGATCAAAATCCGGGCTGCCGGAGAAATCTCCTGCCAAATAAATACTACGGTTCTGCCCTACAATAATATCACTTCCATTTTCATTGCCAGTGGCAGGATGGGGCATATTGGCCCATTCGTAATTCCCCATAGAGTCGTATTTACCGATAAAGCAGTTGTATTGAGAGGGATTAAGATAAGCAGTATCTGGACCCGGATCAAAATCGATCTCCTCCCTAAATCGACCGGTGATATATACATTTTTTTGGCGATCCACATCAATCCCTCGCCCCATAGCACTGGTTGAAGTACTTTTCAATGTATTTTGCCAAAGC
>CAZIGO010000424.1:1218-1675 GCA_964538595.1 uncultured Chitinophagales bacterium
GCATACTTCCATTTTTGGAAAAACGCGCAAAGTAGATACTAGAAGCGGTAGGCGTCTTGTGATTCCCAGCGATATAAATATCATTATCTTTATCAACGGTCACACTCCGGCCTGCTTCATAACTCTTAACGTTTATAGCATTGGACCATTTATAAGCTCCGGAGGTATCATATTTTGCAAGAAAGATATCATATGAAGAATCGGCCACTTCTTCAGCTGCTGCTGGGCCCGGGTCAAAATCGACTGTATCATTAAAACGTCCGGTTATTACTAAGTTTTCATAGCTATTGTCAAGAGAGATATCAGTAACATCTTCATCATCGCTCGAATTGATATCGAAAGCCCAACGATAACTTCCCATTGAGGTATAAGAAGCAACAAAAATATCACCATTTAGCGTATCCATTCCCGGGCCGGGATTAAAATCTACAGTGTCCTCCACCAATGAGCCAGTTAC
>CAZIGO010000425.1:0-1647 GCA_964538595.1 uncultured Chitinophagales bacterium
GTTCGGATGATCAAGACGTTACCCCATCTTAAATTAAAGCATTTAATAGGCTTTACAGCGGTCTTGGCGATTGGGTTTGGTATACGAATTGGGGCCCTGTTACTTGTACCTTATTTGTTCCTGTTTATTGGAATGGCGTACTTATTAGATGAGGATTTACGCTCTAATCATTTGATGCAAGTACGATCCCTACTTTTTAAAAATATAGGAAAGCTGACCCTTTGCTGTGTAGGGGGATTTTTAATTGGTATATGTTTCTACCCCTTTATACTGGATGGTAATGTGTTTTACCGAACTTGGGAAATTTTTGAGCGCGTCACAGGATTCCCGAAAAATATCAATCAGCTTTTTGAGGGACAAATTATGCCTTCTTCTCAATTTGGTTGGTATTATCATACCAAGTATATATTAATTACGGTACCGGTAATTATATCGCTTTTATTTGTTGCTTTTATTCCCATCTATTATTATATCGCCCGTCATCATTTAAAGCCTGTATTTGCATTTCTGTTAGTATTTGCTACTATATTCCCTGAGGTCTTTATTATTAGTATGGACGCCAATGTTTACGGGAAATGGCGGCATATTTTATTTATTTATCCGACTTTTGCGGCTACAAGTTGACTCTCCGTTCATTATTTGTTGGAGAAGGTCAACTCCTTTTATGGAAAGGCTTTAATACTTTTGGGGCTGATCTTTTCTTTGGCGAAACCTACTGTATGGATGATTAAAAACCACCCCTATCAATATGTGTATTATAATATGTTGGTCGGGTGGTATAAAAATGCCCATACCAAATACCCCGGCGATAATTGGCGGTTGGCCACCTTGGAAAATTATCAATGGCTGGAAAAATACGTTCGTCATCAGGAACAAAATTTCCCGGTACAATTAGCGACAAGTGCTCCTTTTATCATACGCTATCCCATACGGAATAAAAAGGACACCTTTAATCTCTCCCATGCCAGTAATAAAAATTTGTGTTTTAAAAAGTGGGATTATGCTATTATGAGCCCCTCCTTTTTAACATCTAAACAACGGGAAGAGATTTATCCTTTCCCTGAAGTACTCCGGGCGGTGAAAGTAGATGGAATCCCCATTTCCGCTGTGAGTAAGCGTTCCACAACGGCAAAACGGGCTTTACAACAGTATCGATCTAATAATTACAGAGAGGCATTGCGTCTATACAAAAAAATATATCAAAATTATCCTGAAAATTATTGTACTTGGTTCTATCTGGGCAAGTTGTATCTTCGCGCCAACCAACTAGATAAAGCAGAACGATTTTTAAAGAAATATACAGATTACTTCCCCGATGTGTTGGTGGCACAAGCCTCTTTGGCCGATGTGTATTATAAAAAGCAACAGTATGTGAAGGCTCGCCAAAAATATTATTTGCTACTTAAAAACAATGTAGATTTTGTCGAAAACTTTAAATTGAATTTTTTGATAGCCAATTGTTTTTACCAAACTAATGATCATCAAAAGGCGATACAGTTCTTAAAAAGGAGTTTGAAACAAAACGGCGAGTTTACAAAAGCCAAGAAATTATTACAAAAGATTAAGCGGAAACAGGGCTGAAAGATTTCTTAATTTGTGATTAAACTACAATATAATGGCAGGAAATAGTTTTGGACATACATTTCG
>CAZIGO010000426.1:0-1642 GCA_964538595.1 uncultured Chitinophagales bacterium
TTAAACGAACTTCGGGAGCGATTTATCAAAGAACTTGGTGAGGAAGAAAAAGAAGATGATACGGGTATGCGGATGCGCGATGGAATGGATATTTCCCTGTTGCGTCTCAACTTGAAAACAAATGAAGCCCAATGGGCCGGAGCAAACAACCCGCTGTATGTTATTCGCCACAAAAACAAAGCTTCCATTGATAAAAAGGAGATGAAAACATTGCAAAAAGGGGAGGAGCAACTGTACGATATTCCACCGGACAAACAACCCATCAGCTACACCCAAGACCCGCAGCCCTTTACCAACCACAAGCTAAAACTTCAGAAAAACGACTCCCTATATATGTTCAGTGACGGCTATCCCGACCAATTCGGGGGACCGAGAGGGAAGAAATTTATGTATAAGCGGTTTAAGCGATTATTGTGTGAGATTCAAGAGAAGAGTGTGGATCAACAGAAGCAATACCTGGACGAAACCATCGAGGACTGGATGGCGGAAAATGAGGAGGAACAAATTGACGATATTTGTATATTAGGAATACGAATGGAATAATTATTATGAAAGTAATGCGCACCATAGCCCTCCTTCTTTTATTTTTGAATCTGCCATGTTTAGTTTGTAATTCGGCGTTAGGGGCCCAGGAAGCCGATATCCCTAAAGAAAAACAACAAATCATCGACTCCCTGCGCCAGCGAGTTGGAGCAGCTCGAGCGGATACAAAGAAAGTCAACGCCCTTCTTGAAATGAGTAAGGTACAGGAGAATATCGGCCAATACGACACCGTTCTCCAAACAACTCACCAGGCGGAACAGTTAGCTCATCAATCTGGGTATAGAAAAGGGAGGGGGAAAGCTTTGAAAAGGCTCGGCAATATTTATAGAAAAAAAAGTCGGTATAAAAAAGCCCTTACATATTATCAGAAGGCTATCGATATTAATAAACAAATCAATAATCAGAGGGGGATAGCCAATTGCTATAACAACATCGCTATCGTTCATAAATCACGGGGGGATTATGAGAGGGCGTTAAAGTACTATCACCATTCATTCGATATCTATGAGAGTATTGATGACTCGGCTGGCATGGCCCGTTCCTACAATAATATGGGGTTAGTTTACAAGCTTCAAAGCCATTATGATAAGGCCATGGAATATTTCCAAAAATCCATTGAGCTCAAGAAAAAAACAGGGGATAAGAAAGGAACAGGCACGAGCTATCTTAACATGGGCATTATATATAAGCAAAAAGGTAATTACGACAAAGCATTAAAGTATTATCAAAAATCTCTAAAAATTTTTGAAGCGATTGAATATCAGAGAGGTTTGTCTGCCTGCTATATTAACATTGGACTCATTCATAAAAGTCAAGGCCATTTCAGCGATGCCCTGGAATATTTCCAACAATATCTCAAAATCAACAAGGCTAACGATAATAAGGTTAATATGGCCCGGGCCTATAATAATACAGGAGAAGTTTATGCACAACAGCAGAAGTACAACAAAGCGCTTACGCATTTTTACAAAACGCTTTATATCTCCAAACAGGTGGGAAGCCGTGTTGGACGCATCCACGCTTATATCAATATTGGAAATGTGTATACCACGCTCCACAAAAAAGATACGTTAAGAAAGAAAAACTTCCCCCCTAAAAA
>CAZIGO010000427.1:0-1621 GCA_964538595.1 uncultured Chitinophagales bacterium
AATCTTCCCATCGGGTGGTATAGCAGGGCGACAGTTGCTGTTGGCGTAATTGCCATTGATGATGATAGCCTTGGGTAGCAAAACGTAAGGTGTCTCGTCCCATTTGATTATTGATTTTATCCATCACTTCCATAGTTCGTTGGTTCTGTTGCCATGCTTGTTGTTTGAAAAGGTGTTGTTGGCGGTATTTTTTCGGGACGATCTCACTGACAAACACACCGGCCTTTTTGTAGTTGTAGCCCTTCCGGTAGATGCGTTGTAATCCATATCGGGCATAGGTGATCAGTTGCCCCGTATGGTTCATAGGTGCAGGTAAAGGCACCGTAATATTATTGAAATATTGAGCATCTTGTTGACGAAACGGGTTCGTTTCGAGAAAAACGGTTAACAGTTGGGCGGCCGAATCTTGATGGCGAAGCTTCTCAGCACAGCGGGCCATATAGTTGCTGAGTGCTTCTTGTATAGTGGCCTTGTCTTGCACCAGTTGACCAAATGATTTGGCCGTACAGATACCTTTTTTATCCGGGCGAACCGTTTCCAGCTCGAGGGCCGGCGTCCCCCGTAATTCGTAAATCATTCGTTTCCCGACGACGCTCAGTTGTTGCCGGATCCATTTATCAGGGAGTTGTTTGAGTTGATAACTCGTATGAATATTGAAGTGGTGAAGCAATTTTGTGTATTGGCGTCCGATGCCCCAAACTTTTTTGATAGGGAGGCTTTTTAGATGTTCATCGATCGAGGTTTCCGATTGTAATACCAATACATTATTATAGCCGGGTGTTTTTTTAGCAAAGTGGTTGGCTATCTTAGCTAACGTTTTGGTAGGAGCTATCCCGATAGAAACGGGGATACCGGTCCATTGTTGGACAGTATTTTTTATAGTCTCCCCTAAATCTGTCAGCTCTTTTCCGTACTGATTACCCAGATCGAGAAAACATTCATCGATCGAGTATATTTCCAGGTGGGGGGTGAATTGAGTAAGGGTCTTGACCACTCGGTCTGAGAAGTCGCCGTAGAGTGTATAATTGGAGGAAAAGACGGTTACGTTATGTTTTTGTAAAAAGGCTTGCCGTTTAAAGGCCGGCTCTCCCATCTCCAATCCTAGTGATTTCGCTTCTTCTGACCGGGCAATAATGCAGCCGTCATTATTAGAGAGAACCACCACCGGCGCCCCTTTGAGATCGGGACGAAAGACGCGTTCACAAGAAACATAGAAATTATTACAATCCACAAGAGCGTACATGCGAGCACTCTTTTTATATGAAATTACTGATATTTTTTGAGATAAATTAGGGGTGGGTAGATAAAGTATAATTTGGCGCTGTCGGGTAAATTGTGCATCTTAAAATTAAAAGGGGTAACGACAGTTATGGAAGTAAACCGGTCACTTACTAAATCGAAATTCCTTAAAGGGTGGCAGTGCCCTAAGGCTTTGTATCTTCGCCAATATTACCCGGAATGGCAAGATCCGGTAACGGAAGAAAAACAAGCATTATTTGATAAAGGACGGGCCGTAGGGGAAAAGGCCCATCAACTCTTTCCCGGGGGCATCAATATAAAAGAGCGTATTAATTGGAAAAAAGGGTTTTATGAGGAGATTACTCAAAAGACGAAAGAAGCT
>CAZIGO010000428.1:0-1292 GCA_964538595.1 uncultured Chitinophagales bacterium
CCGGTCAGTAAAACCACCCATAATCAATTAGAAGAGGCTATAGAGGCTTTTAAAGGAGCGAAGGTGTAAAGCTGAAAAGAGGGGGTAGACGATAACGGAAGAGTGAAAAAGGGAAAACCGATATATTATAACGACTTTTTTCGTATTTCTAAGATCTCTTGCCGGATAGCTTGGGCAATTTCTTTGATCTCTTGCATGGATTTTCGAACACGAACTCCGGCTGATTTATTGCCCTTATTATAAAACTTATGAACATCTTCTTCGGTATTCTCAATTACTTCACGTAGCCGTTCGTATTTTTTCAATATCCCAGTTTTTTATAGTGAACAAATATAAATTTTAAATATAGGTAAAACTGATACAGTGGCACTGTAAAACAAAATATTACAATCTCTATAAAGTCTATCAACCTTAAAAGGTTATACGTAAGATCAATTAAATGGTTTACTTCTCCACTTTAGCGGGTTGATAAGCGTCTTGGTTGAGCTTCTCCCGTACGGCAGAAAAACCTTCTAAGGTCTGTTCAATATCAGACTCTGTATGATCGGCAGTTGGAATGAGTCGTAGCAATAAGATGCCTTTTGGTACAACTGGGTACACTACCGGTGAACAGAAAATACCATAATTTTCTCTTAAGTCAATAATCACTTTAGCGGCATATTCTTCTCCACAATCTAAATAAACCGGGGTCACTGCTGAGTTGGTATCCCCTAAGTTAAAGCCTCGTTCGGTGAGACCTTCTTGCAATGCATTCACATTTTTCCACAACTTTTCACGCAACTCCGGCCGATTCCGCAATAACTCCAAACGCTTCAAATTGCCAATAACAATAGGCAAGGGAAGCGACTTGGCAAAGATTTGAGAACGGGTATTATAAACCATATAATGAATAATATCTTCATTACTGGCAAAAAATGCTCCTACACTGCCCATTGACTTAGCGAACGTAGAAAAATAAATATCCACTTCGTCTTGTACGCCTTGTTCTTCGCCTGTACCTGCTCCTGTTTCACCTAACGTACCAAAGCCATGAGCATCATCCACTAAAAGGCGAAAATTATAATCCGATTTAAGCTGAACAATCTCTTTTAATTTTCCTTGATCGCCAGCCATGCCAAACACGCCTTCTGTAATCACTAATATCCCTCCACCTGTATCATCGATAATACGCTGGGCTTGCTGTAAGCGCTTCTCCAGATTACTAATGTCATTATGTTTATAAACAAACCGCTGTCCGGGATGCAAGCGTACGCCATCTACGATACAAGCATGGGAATCAGAATCGTACACCA
>CAZIGO010000428.1:1302-1618 GCA_964538595.1 uncultured Chitinophagales bacterium
TCCGATCCACCAAACTATCAATGGCAGAAAAAATACCTTGATATCCGTAATTGACCAAAAAGCCACTTTCTTTGTCGACAAACTCCGCCAATTCTTGCTCCAACTGTTCGTGATAAGAAGTATTGCCCGACATCATACGCGACCCCATCGGATAGGCTAATCCCCAATCTTTCGTAGCTTCCGTATCAATTTCTCGAATTTCAGGATGATTGGCCAGGCCTAAATAGTTATTAATACTCCAAACTACCTTGTCGTCACCTTGAAATTTCATATGATTACCCAAATCGCCCTCTAACTTGGGAAACGTAAAGTAACC
>CAZIGO010000429.1:0-1616 GCA_964538595.1 uncultured Chitinophagales bacterium
CAAATACTAATAGCAAGGCCGGGATCGACCAGACCACATTGATGAGCCACATAATAACGTCATCGATAAATCCTTTAAAATATCCTCCGATGGCTCCTAACGTAATGCCAATAAAGAGGGAGAGGAGGGCCACTATTATACCAACTGATAAGGAGACGCGTACTCCAATAATCAGGCGGCTTAGTATATCGCGGCCATATTTGTCGGTACCCAGGAGGTAACTTTTAGTTTCGATGAGATTGGATTCTACATAACGCCGCATGTCGTGGACGGCGGCAGAAGTCCGTTCTCCTTCATAACTGGTAAAATAAACACTATCTCCCCGGTGTTGGATATCAGCGGTATCCAGAGATAAAGCATACCTCACGTTCGCCAATTTATACCGGCTCTCATACCCGGATCCCGTTTCGTCTTCTCCTACATATCCTTTTACTACTACTTCATCTCCATCAAAGCGATAATCCGTAATCGGTATTACATTATAAGGGTTGGGTTTGCCCCAAATCATTTTTTCAAATAAGTTGATAGAAGAGGCTTCCTTATTCTTTTTGACATTTAATACTTGCGTATTAAAACCGGGGCCTTTGGTACCGATTTCTAATATCATATCATTAGCAAAGGGCGTGGAATCAGGAGCAATAAGATAGCCCAGAATAGCGATAATAAAAGAAAAGATGATGTATATAAGACCTGCAACGGCTGTGTGGTTCTTCTTCAGCCGTTTCCATGCTTTGGAGAAAGGGGAGTAAGATACTTCTGACTGTTGGTTATTGGCCATTTTTTTCACTTATCATCCCTGCTTCTAAACATAAAAGCAGTAATTAGTCAGTTTACTTTGCATTGACTTGCCGTCCCCTCCAGCTGTATGATTTTATATTAGCTAATAACCCTACAAAAACTATATAAGGGATATGTAACAACTGAGAAGGCAAAAATAACCATAACAGCTTACATTCTCTAAAAAAATGCAGCACAAATGTATATAAAATACCTTCGGCTACAATCTTCGTCAATAACGGCACCAATAAAATGGGAAAAAAAATGGGAAATAGAAAAGAAATGAACAGATTACCCATTATGAAAAGATTAAATAACCACACGAACAGCAATATTATAGTAACACGTCCGTCAGGCAAGTGGCGCCCTTTTGACCCCCAACGAATGCGTTGTTGAATAAAATCAGTGATCTTTTGCACAGGTTGAGTGTAGACGATGGCTGATAATGATTTCAAAAAATAAATTTGCCCCGGAAAATATTGATGAAATTTGAGCATTAATAGCATATCATCCCCCGTTGGCAACTGATCGATACCTTCGAATCCGTTCACGGTTTGAAAAGCGGCTTTTTCATAAGCCAGGTTGGCGCCATTATTAACCTGGGGGAACCCTTGTCCTATACTACCGCCACTAATACCTACCATCCCCAATACATCCAATTTTTGAAACTTTGTAAAAAAAGTTGAAGTAGGGGTATAGGATACTGGTCCTGCAATCATTTTAGCCCCTGTAGCTTCATAATACTGAGCAATATTCTGAAGCCAATGCTTGTTAAATCGACAGTCCGCATCGGTGGTCACAATAAGTTCCCCCTGTGCTTGTTCTGTCCCTTTTTGGAT
>CAZIGO010000430.1:0-1611 GCA_964538595.1 uncultured Chitinophagales bacterium
GGCCATCTTTTGGGTCAGCTCGATCGCCCGAATCATAGGTATATTGGAGCCTAACAATAAGCCCATAGAATGACAGAAGCGGGCCAGATAAATCTTTTGTACCAATCCGCCGATTATGGGTATCCCAAGGACCAAGGCAGCAGAGTACTTCCGAAACCAATCCCGTTGTCGTTGAATATAGCAAAAAACTATTACTCCAAGAAGAAAAATAAAACCATACAAAAAATACTGCCCACTTACTTCGGCTATACTCAGCCGGCAGATCTTTTCCAAAACGTTCAAATACATCAGCAAACATGGGGACAATATAATTCATCATAAAAAAAACAGCGCCGAAAGCAGTCAACACCACAATACTCGGATAAGACAAAGCATTGACAATTTGTCTGCGTTGACGGATCTTTTTTTCAAAATAGGTCTTTAGCTCACCAAGTACGTCTATGATCCGGCCGGTTTCTTCCCCGATCTGTATGGTGTAATATTCATAAGCCGAAAAATGGCCTGAATTTTTCATAGCTTCCGACAAAGTACTGCCTTCTACTATCCTTTTCTTCAACTTACTCAATAACCGGCGTTGCTTTGCTTTATTTTGTTCCTCGATAATTAATTCGAGAGAGGTGTTCATATCCATACCAGCTGAAAGCAGTATCTCCAGCTCACTGTATAGATGTTCTCTTTGCTTATTACTCAACCCTTTACCAAATAAGCTGATGTCTTTTTGTAACAAATTCACGAACCGATCCAAGACTCCCGGCTTTTGTTTACCGGGGGGCTTTTTCTCTTTCGATTGCTGCGGTTTGGGGGGGCGATATTGACTCAAATCTACTTCAACCATGGAGCATCAAAATTCATCAACCGAGGCGTTATCAAAACTTATTTGTTCAGTAGCACTATATCGTTTAATAAAACTCATTTGTAAAAGCTTATCCTGAAACCGAATCGAAAGAATCAATTCATCGATCGGTTTATCAACATGGTGCTGCTTCTTTCCTTCAAAACGCATTTTGGTCTCATATACAGGCACTGAAAAGGTATCCCTTTGCTTCTGAACCTGGCGCACAACAAAACTATCACGAAAATGATAATCAATTATCTTATTTTTATAGACAGCCGTTATACCTGATGCAGTTTTTTTGATGGCTTTACTCCCTCTTATATCTTTCTAACACATAACTTATTTGATTTACTTCATTTGTCGCCTGATTGACTTGCCGGAAATTGATAAACTGTTGATTCACAATAAAATAGCTGCTTCCAGCAATAAATATCACCGTACCACTCAAGATGAGTGTTACCATAATTTCCACTAATGTAAAAGCCTTCAACTTATTCATCCGTCTCTTGAATTATCAATTCTTTGTGTTTTGCCACCAAATTCCCTTTGGGACCTATCGCCTGCAACTTTAATATCTTTAAGCGATCAAAAAATTTATAGTTAGAGATAGTCTTTCGTATTTTCAATACTCCCCGTTGATTTTGTTCAGAAAAATATTTCTTTTGAGTTTTTACCTCATGCGCCATTTCCTTTAGCACCATTTGGGCCTTCAGCTGAAGGGGGTGTCGATCGGAACTCATTACTTGCACCAATATCATGATAGCTATTCCGAAACT
>CAZIGO010000431.1:0-1604 GCA_964538595.1 uncultured Chitinophagales bacterium
TAGGAACAAAAACCGCATGATTCGGCAAGTTAGTGAATTCGGGTCGTAAGGGAACGGTACTGATGTAGACTTGCCCATTACCGTAAGGATAACGAGCCATCATCGGTTGTCGATCCCGAAAAGTCAGTAACGCCTCCCGTTGGGTGGCTGTGCGATGAGTAAGGCGGTAACTTTTTTGGGCGGTAGGAAGATCAATGTTGTCGGGAAGCTCCTCAAAAACATCTTTAAAAACGGGCGACTGGGTATTGATATCGCTGACGGTTCGTTGACGGGAGTTTCGCTGTGTATAGTAATCTGTGTTGAGCTGTTGAAGAAACTTACGGTAACTGTTAATATTGATACTGGAAGCAGGAAAAATCAACAGATCGCCGGACCGTTTGATATATTTTTTAAGCTCCGCTGTTAAACCGGAGGAAATCTCTTTAATATGATCGAGAATAATGAGTTCGTAATTGGATAATTTCTCATAATTCAGTTGCTGGACGGAAGCTTCGTTGAATTTAAAATAGTCATCAGTAGCAAATACCGCTTTTAAATAGGAGCTCATCGTGTCGCCGCGTATATTGAGGACTTGTAACTGTTTGTTAACATTGAATGCCAAATAATAGCGATCGTCGAAAGTAATGGGCGCATCTTGAATAGAAAGGTGGGCTGTATGCCAACCAGCCTGCTTGATTGTAAATCGTATGGTGTCTGTTCGGTAATCATTAGCCGGGATATCTAAGTTGGTGATCGATTTTATATGGTCTTTCTCCCGTAAAGCTAACCGTAAGTTATGAATGGGTTGATTGCTTGTGTTGTGGACGCGTACATTAAGTTTGGCTACGTGGTTGATGCGCATGATAGGAACCTGGTACCAACAAGAATCGATATAAATATTATCGGGGGGGCTGCTCCGCACGGGTAATAATGAAAAATTGTGGGAAGTGTCTAATGAGGGAAGATTGTCAGGGAAACTAGTAGATTGTTGAAAATCCGATAAAACATAAGCGATCCCTTCTGTATTACTGCTAGCAAATAATTGTTGTTGTCGTTGGAGTACCTCTCCCAATGAGCGGGATTGAGGGGTAGCTTTAACTTTTTCTAACTCGGAGAGGAATTTATCTTTGTTCAAAAATCGTTGATGGACCCCCTTGAAATCATTGGTCAATAGCTGAAATTGAGTCGAAGGGCCATAAACTTCTAATATCTCTTTAGCTCGTTTTTTAGCATCATTGATTAAACCCCCTTCCTTACCGCTGGCATTCATGCTGAATGAATTGTCGATATATATACTGACCGCTTGTTGTTCCCCCGGTGTAAAAGACGAACCCTTTTCGGGAGGGAGGTACGGCTGGGCAAAAGCTAAAACAAGAAAGGTAAGCGCTAAAAGACGAGAGAGTAATACCAACCAATGCTTAAGTCGAGAGTATGTGGTAGTAGTTTCTTTAACTTCTTTTAGAAAAGGGACGTTGGTAAAATACACAGTTTTGTAGCGCCGGAAGCGGAAAAGGTGGATAATAATAGGAATAAGAAGGGCAAAGAGTGCAAACAAGAATGTAGGATAAAGAAAATACATGATAACAAAAGTAAGAAAAAATACGAGGTGAATGGAGTAAACGGGG
>CAZIGO010000432.1:0-1571 GCA_964538595.1 uncultured Chitinophagales bacterium
GTACATATGGAAGGATTGAAAGCGAAACATTTCTTGAATACGGAACCAGGAAATGACTTCTGCTTTTGACAGTATAATTCCGAAGATAGTCCCGAATAATAAATACATAAATTGACGCATAAGTTCTTTTGTTTTTTGTAGTAATTTATTTTTAGAACAGTAACGGAAATAGCAAATGAGTCACTGCTAACCCACCGATAAAAAAGCCGATGATTGCTATAAGTGAAGCTAATTGCAAATAAGATAGTCCCATAATTCCATGACCGGATGTGCACCCTCCGGCATAACGTGCACCGAAACCGACCAAAAATCCGCCTAATACTAAGAATATCCATCCGGTGGGTTCGGTTAACATATGCCAATTGAACAGGGAAGAGGGAATGAATTCATTGAACTGGTGTATGCCCATTTCTTTAAGATCCTGTTGGGTGGCAGCACTGATGTCAACTGCAAAGCCTTGGTTCATCCATTGACCATGGATAAGCCCCCCGAGGAAAATACCGCCGATAAAAAGGAGGTTCCAGGATTGACTTTTCCAGTCATAGTTGAAGTAATCCCTACGCGTTGGCACACATGCCGCACAAAAGTCGCGCATTGTAGAAGATACGCCGAATCGCTTATTGGCAAATAATAAGAATAAGGGGACATAAAGACCGATCAATGGTCCTGCTACATACCACGGCCAGGGTTCAGAAAACAATATATCTTGCATAGTTCTTAATTTTTGGGTTGTAGTTGATTTGATAGTTGTTGTTCGATGGTTTGCTTCAATTGGTTGAAGGAAAGAACACCGCTTTTACGCCATATAATTTCACCTTGGTGAAATAAGATTAAGGTGGGCACTCCTTTGATACTAAACTTCTGAGCAGCTTGGGGAGCTTTGTCTACATCTACTTTAATTACTTTTACCGTTCCCTTCAACTCTTTGGCTAATTTTTCTATCGTTGGCGCCAACATTTGACAGGGCCCGCACCAATCAGCATAAAAATCGACTAACACTGGTTGATCACCTTCTATTAGATTTTTGAAATTACTCATAATATTTTAGGGTTTAGAATGAAAAAATATTTGTGTGATAGCATTATATTTTAGTTTCTTGGGGCTCCCATTCCTCGATCCATTCCGCTATATCGTAGACCTCTACATCCTTCCTAAGTTTTTGTATTATACTTACTGCGGTGGAGGAACGATATCCCGTATTACAATGAACAGCTACGGGACGGTCAGTAGGTAATTCATCTACCCGCTTTCGAATATCAGAAAGCGGGAGGTTTTTGGCTCCCTTGATGAGGGGTTCCTCTTTGTGTTCTGTAAAAGTCCGTACATCGATGGTCAAGTATTCCTCCTTGTGCTTTGTATAATGGGCTTTGTCAATACGCTGAGTTTTTATGAGTGGAGAAGTTGAGGTAGGCATTTCCATTATTCCTTGAACAAAAAGTTCGTATCCGATCTTCGCTACTTTATGCAGCACATCATTAAATGTTTTAGAAGAGGAAGTGAGCAGGTAAAATTTTTCCTCAGGGGCAATGATAGCACCTAACCAGGTTTCAAATCGCCCTTCTCGATGGGGG
>CAZIGO010000433.1:0-1562 GCA_964538595.1 uncultured Chitinophagales bacterium
ATTATAAATATTGGCCCATGTCTAATTGAGCATTAAAACAGATATCTTGCAACAAAAAGGGGAAAAGGTTAAACAGGCAAACCCGATAAGGGTTAGTTATAAATTTAGTACCACTGATATGTTGTTGGAGGCATTTATACGCCTATCTCCAATTATACCTTTAATATTGACATCAGCTTACTTACCCGGAGTTATAAACTATACCCTTTTATTATTTGTAATTTCATTTGGTATGTTCATATTAATTATTATGATTGCCTTTAATTTTTTTACAATTGCAAGATTGCATATAGGAAGTAATAATATTATTATAGAACATGTGTTAAGGGACAAGAGGATTGAAATTCCATGGAAAAAAATCAAGTCAATTCAATTTTTAACTCATGATATAGAAGTGGTTGCTCAGTTTGATGTTAAATTTAACTTACTAACTAATGTTGCCGGTAGTAATGAACATATTATAAGCTTTAGTTTGTATTTAACCTTACCAAAAGTACGTTTGAAGAAGTTTTATGATCAAGCAAAGTTGCATGGATATGAAGATAAGTTTGACATGGGTGGTTTACCTGATAAATACAAAAAGTTTTTAACTAACTCTTAAATTTTAAAGGTTATTAACTCTTCAGCAGTGAATTTACATTCCTCGCTCTCAAAAGTGTTCATTTGGCTGTTCATTGCTTACTTGCTTGAATTCAAAAATATAGAGTTATCCCAGAGCTAACTATATATTTTTATATTTTATACAATATTTTTATGTTTAAGGTGGGAGTGATCGAACCTTATTGTTCCTGATAGAGGCCACTTATCGTAGTGGATTATTATTATCATATAGAATAGAGAACTAAAACCTATTAGTAGAGTGGTTAAAAAAATGATGCTTTTGCTGTGTTGCGGCTTATTTACCGCTTTCGCCGTAGCTCAACAGAATTTAGTCTATAACCCCGGCTTTGAAAAGCATAATTTTTGTCCGCCTCCGACTAATGATGCTTATCCCTGTAAGGGTTGGAAACCCATCGTATTTCCCTATTGTTCCGCTGATTATTATCATAGATGTAGTAAAGCTCCTGAATTTAGCGTACCCCATAATTGGAATGGTTATAGACAACCCCATACCGGTGATGCTTATGTTGGACTAGTTTTAATTAGGCGAGATGATCTTTATATGGAATTAATACAGGGTAAATTAAATGACTCACTCCAAAAGGATAGTATATACAGGGTGAGTTTTTGGGTGAGTTTATCTCAACGTGTAAGTGACTATTATGCTTATAATATCGGGGCCTACTTTTCAAAAGAGAGAATTTGGGAGGACAACATATTTAATGATAATAAATATGATGAGTTAATGGACTCTACTTATCGCGCCCATGTTAGCAATGATTCGGGTAATTATCTTACTGATACCGTTTGGACGAAAATAGAGGGTATTTACAAGGCGCAAGGAGGTGAGCAATATATTACCATGGGGATGTTTTGGGAAGATCATCCCGAAGTAGTAGAAGCTTATAAGGAGCTCAAGGAAAATCCGCGTAAATCTCAGAAATATGATAAGCGACTTGGGA
>CAZIGO010000434.1:0-867 GCA_964538595.1 uncultured Chitinophagales bacterium
CTGTCTCTGCCCTCCCGACAAAAGTCGTACCTTTTTGCTTACAGAAGGAGTATCAATGCCAATTGAATCCATTACCTCCCTTGTGACTTTCCTCATTTCCCCCTTTTTAAGAAATTGAAATCCCGGAATCCCAACGGATTTTTCTCTTCCAATAAAGAAATTCTGTGTTACCGTCGCGTGCTCACAAACTGGACTCTGCTGATAAACCGTCTCTATCCCGGCGTCTCTGGCTTCAGAGGGACTGGAAAAATTAACCGGCTTTCCATTTAAATATACTGTTCCACTATCTTTGGAATAATTTCCCGAAATAATTTTGGTCAACGTGGATTTACCCGCGCCGTTATCGCCCACAAGTGCCAGAACGTCGTTTTCGTAAATATCAAGACTAACGTTATTTAGCGCCTGGACTTTACCGAAACTCTTAGAGACATTCTCGACTTTGAGAACCGGTTCTTCTTTACCTGATGTGTCTTCACTCACTTATTTCAACACCTCTTTTAATCATTGCAATTTGGGCCTGTTTCGAGATTCAAGTCCTAATTTTTTGGTGTGTTAATAGATTCCGCTCGAATTCATCATCAAAGACATGAAAGTCAGGCCTTTTCAGGTCTTGGACCAAATAGTGGAAAGTTATTCCGGGCATAAAGACACATATAAAACACCCTTGAGACGAATTAAATTTACTCACGTGATAGACCACATCACGAATCTTACGAAAATCTGGCTTTATTATGAAAAAACCGTTAAGCCGACATTTAGCAATTCCCTCATAAAGCTTCCCCTCAAAGCCAAACAACCATTAACCAGCTTTTAAACTACTTTATCAACGTTTCGATGATACAAATTGCGTTGCTTGAATATCCTTAT
>CAZIGO010000434.1:890-1558 GCA_964538595.1 uncultured Chitinophagales bacterium
GTTCATAATATTCATCTTTTAACTCTATTAATTCTTTTTTTTAAATTATATAACATTAGGTTTTTAAATTATAAAACATCCTTTTTCTACTCAGAATAATTAATAAGAAACTCGACACTTTTTGTCAAATTAATTTTTTGGCTTGATAAACTTAGATCTATTCCAATTCCAAACTCATATTCAGCACCGATCTGGGAATATAAGTCAATAGCCTAGAAGACAAAACTAACAATTGTTCGGAACGGGGAAGAAACTCTTAGTACTTAAAAAATCAGGATATAAGAGAATTTTTTAACCTTTGTAATTTATTAGGATAAGTCATAGCTAAGCACAGCCAAATTAATTAAACCAAAGAGAAATGTTAACTTGATAGCCTAGATATACCCCGCCAAATTAGATATTTCTAGCAGAATTACTATCGGATATACTTCAATTCAAAAACTAAAAGTAATGAAAGCGGATTCTTTGGAACAGTAAATGAAGTTTCAATTACGGATGAGCTTACACGGACCATCTCTTCTAAATTAATCCATCAATTTATAGTTATAGGAGCGGCCTAATCCCCTTATCAAGCTGTGACCTCTTCCTGAAAGCGTGGGTCGAGTTCGTCTCGGAGGGCATCACCAAGCAGGTTGAACGAAAGCACCGTGATTACAATGAATAGGCCG
>CAZIGO010000435.1:0-1547 GCA_964538595.1 uncultured Chitinophagales bacterium
TGTACGATAAAATGAAAGATTTGATGAAAAAAGATCGCACCCGGGCTACGGTGTTGCCCCTTTCTAAGCTTAATATAATGCAAATTGCCCGGCAACGGGTAAGACCGGCAGTAACTATCGAAACCTCTGAAGAGTGTCCGACCTGTAAAGGCACCGGTGAAGTGCAGCCGCCGTTATTAATTGTTGATGAGATCAAGGAAAAATTGGAAAACATTGCTAATAACTCAGAGGTACCCTCCACCTTATATTTACGGCTTCACCCTTTTTTAGGATCTTATATAACCCAAGGGATGTGGTCCGAGAAGTTAAAATGGAGCGTTAAATATCGGAAGTGGCTTAAAATACAACCGGATCGCGATTGCCACATGACCGAGTTCCATTTTTATGATAGTGAGGGCAAGGAGTGGGGGAGTGATCACACCTCTAATTAGTTTGATGTAGCAAACGTAGCGAGTTCTTCAATATATTGCCGATGATTAGCCAACCGGGGCACTTTGTGTTGACCGCCCAGTTTATTTTTCGACTTCAACCACCGATGAAACGTACCGCTACTGACCACCCGAACGGTGGGCCGCTTCAAAGCAATCGATTTATAACGCTTTGCTTCATAATCCGAGTTTTGGGATTGGAGAGAACGATCTAGGATAGTTGTAAACCGGTTTAAATCCTCGGGCGGTGTTTCGAATTCGATCCACCATTCGTGGCCGCCCTGATGGTTATCAGAAAAATAGATCGGAGCAGCGGTATATTCTACCACGGTTGCCCCCGTTTGTTGACATGCCGTTGATATTGCTGTTTCGGCATCTTTTACGATCACTTCCTCCCCAAAGGCATTAATAAAATGTTGAGTGCGCCCCGTCACTTTAATGCGATAGGGTTGGGTAGAAGTAAATGTGAGGGTGTCCCCTACCAAGTAACGCCACAACCCATTATTGGCTGAGACGACTAAGGCATAAGAGGGGCCCACCTCTATTTCATCGAGGGTATAGGTGGGAGGGTTGGAATAATGGAGGTGTTGCACAGGAATAAATTCATAAAAGATGCCGTGGTCAGTAAGTAGTAGCATATCATCTGCTCCGGGACGGTCCTGAAAGGCAAAAAAACCTTCCGAAGCATTGTAGGTTTGATAATACTGAAGGGGCAGCGGCCCCGCATAAGCGGCAAATTGTTTCTTGTAAGGGGCGAAGTTGACTCCGCCGTGAATATAAAGCTCTAAATGGGGCAGCACTTCTTTTAAGTGGGATTTACCCGTCATTTGCAATAACTTTTTAATAAGGACTATCGTCCAGGTGGGTACGCCGGAAATACTGGTAATTTTGTGTTGCAATGCTGCTTGCGCCATCAATTCCAGTTTCTCCTCCCAGTCTTCCATAAGCGCTATAGAAAGTTGGGGCGCCCGGAACCATCGGGGTACGGCTGACATGTTTTGCAACAAAACGGCTGACAGATCGCCGTAGTAGCTGTTCTGGTTCAGTTGACTGATACGATGACTCCCCCCTAATACTAATCCTTTATTTCCCAATCGTTGGCCCAACACCAATTCTCCC
>CAZIGO010000436.1:0-268 GCA_964538595.1 uncultured Chitinophagales bacterium
CAAAAACCCGATACGGGTAGTGACGGCCGCTTCGCTGTTTGACGGGCACGATGCTGCTATCAACTTGATGCGCCGAATTATGCAATCCAACGGGGCTGAAGTGATTCACTTAGGCCACAATCGATCTGTGAAAGAGGTGGTCGATGCCGCCATTCAAGAAGACGCCCAGGGAATTGCTATCACTTCTTACCAAGGCGGGCACATGGAATATTTTAAGTACATGTACGACTTACTGCAAGAACGTAACGCAGGTCATATAAAAATATTT
>CAZIGO010000436.1:278-1532 GCA_964538595.1 uncultured Chitinophagales bacterium
CATTGAGAAGATTTACTCGCCGGATGATGGCCGTGAAATGGGACTACAAGGCATGATTGTGGATATGCTCAAGAAATGTGATTTTTCTACGCCCGAGCAAGCCAATGGCGAGCTCAAAGAAAAGGATATTAGTTCCGAAAATATTAATGCTATTTCGCGGGGGATAACATTGGCCGAACTGAATAGCGATCAGTCCAAAGACTTTTTTAAAAATATAAAAAAGCAAATCTCCGCCAACGGGCAAAAAAATATCCCGATCGTGGGGCTCACCGGAACAGGGGGCGCCGGTAAATCGTCAGTCGTAGACGAATTGGTCCGGCGTTTTCTGAATGAATTCACTGATAAAACATTGGCGATCATCTCTGTTGATCCTTCCCGTCAAAAAACAGGCGGTGCTTTATTAGGAGATCGTATCCGGATGAATGCTATTAGCGATAACCCCCGGGTTTACATGCGTTCATTGGCGACGCGCACCTCCAATCAAGCGTTATCAGAAGCCGTAGATGAAAGTATTGATGTTTGCAAAGCTGCAGGCTTTGACCTTATTTTAGTAGAGAGTTCAGGTATTGGACAAGCCGACACCGAAATCGTGGACATTAGCGATGTTTCGCTCTATGTGATGACTCCTGAGTTTGGAGCCGGTACGCAATTGGAAAAAATTAATATGCTAGACTTTGCTGACCTGGTGGCCATTAACACGTTTGACAAGCCCGGTTCAGAAGATGCGCTCCGCGATGTACGGAAGCAATACCAGCGCAATAATATGCGCTTTGATGAATCGCCGGATGATATGCCGGTATATCCCACCATGGCGTCGGTCTTTAACGATAAAGGAATGGACAACCTTTACAAAGCTTTAATTGATACCGTTAAAGAGACTACCGGGGCTAAGCTGGAGACAAAAGTGGAGCTGCACAAAGGACTTCCTTCCAAAGAAAAGATTATTCCGACGGACCGCATCCGTTATCTCTCCGAAATTCGGAAAACCGTCGAAGATTATGATGAGTGGGCCGAACAGCAAGGCGAAATTGCCGATAAACTGTACCAGCTGCAAGGCACTATTGATATTTTAAAAGAGCAGGAGGGCGACAACAAAAAGCGTATAAAAGAACTTCAAGAGATTTACGACCACCTGTGGGAAGAAAAATTACACGAGCGCTGTCAAAAAATCCTAGACAACTGGGAAGAAAAATACCAGCGCTATCAAAAAGAGGAGTTTTCCTACACCGTCCGCGGCAAAGAATTTAAGATGCC
>CAZIGO010000437.1:0-1531 GCA_964538595.1 uncultured Chitinophagales bacterium
GGTAATATACTTACTGCTGGTGTTCTGTTCCATCCCAAAAGGTTCAAAGTAATGGCCTACCCGTACATTGCCTACGACGGGTATTTTTGTAAATTGAAGATAAGCATCTTTAAAAGCGACGCCCCCTCCGGCAAAGTCAAACTGCAATTTATACTTAATACTATTATATAAAGTACCTGAATTAAATAATCGAGCCCGACGAAATTCCGTGCCATTATCCAATTTTCCTATCTCATCAATAACAGATCCCTCTTGTTGGTAGAAAGACCAATCATGCATCAACCGCCCTCCAAACTTTAGTTGAAATTGGCCGTCATCACTTTCTATGTGATAACCTTGTTGCCAATAACTAGAAAATTCCCGTTTATTGTTCTCTTGTCCCCAAACCGATTGTAAAACACCTACTATTAAAAACACAATTATTGTACCATAATACTTCATAGAAAGCAATTGACATTTATCAATTTGCATCTTTAAGTTAATTTTGTGTTAAGTATTTGCGAAATGAAGTTTTCCACAAAATATAAAAAAAGTGGATAAGCCTCCAAGATAGACTAGCTAACCTTAAAGTTGAACGAAATGAAGAAGCAGCTAATAAAGCTGCAGTTCATCAATTTTTAAAAGCCGATACTGACTTAATACTTATAAGAAAAACTTATAGAAAATTGTCTGGCCATAGGTTGTTTTCGATAAATATAGGAGTGATCTTTAAAACTATAAGTACTATTGTAACTGGTATTTAAAATATTTTCTACTTTAAAACTACAATGAAATTTTTGAGAAATACGTTGTGATAATTTAAAATCTAAATGGTGTCGCGGTTGCTCAAATACATTTGGTGTGGCTCCAATACTTACCACCTGGAGACGCGGACCAAAGGTATTATAGTATAATCCTAACTGGGTTCCGGTCTCATCGTTATCATATGTTAAATTCAAGTTAGCTAAATAAGGTGCCTGACCTTGGAAGGGGCGGGTAGAGTCAGGGTTAGAACTTAATGATTTTTTAGCCTCATACTGTTTTTCAGAAACGGTAACAGCCGAATGTATAATTGCAATGTTTCCACCAATCTTAAAATTTTCCAGCCGGGGGAACCATTTGCCCAGTTCTTGTCGAGCCTCCAGCTCTAGCCCTATAACTTCTGCCTTTTTAGCGTTTTTATAAGTAATTTGGGGATCACTTCCTCCCACGTTGGGAATAATAGCTTTTTCAATAGGGTTTTTAAAGTGTTTATAATACACATTAGCCGTTATTATTTCGCCCGGATTCGGATACCACTCCCAGCGCAAATCAAAATTGTTGATCATGGTACGTTTTAAGTTATTATTACCATTTTTTATTGCCCCTCCTACAAAGTCAAAAGAACCATAAGGAACAATTTCTCTAAAATTCGGGCGAGCTAATGTTCGGCTATATGCTCCTCTCAAATTCATTTTATCACTTATTTCATAGACTAAGTTAACAGAGGGAAGAGGGTCATTATTATTCAACTGTCCTGGCTCCAAACTGGTATCTGCACTCGCTGCATACA
>CAZIGO010000438.1:0-1515 GCA_964538595.1 uncultured Chitinophagales bacterium
GGTCTGGTCATGGGGACACCGGAACGCCCAGGGCTTGGTTCAAAGCCCAGATGGAACGATATTCAGCTCTGAACACGGACCGGCCTCCGATGATGAAATCAACCTCATAAAAAAAGGGGAGAATTACGGCTGGCCCGATGTAAAGGGTTATTGTAATACAGCTTCTGAACAAAACTTTTGTACTGATTCCAACGTTATAGAACCGCTCAAAGCTTGGACCCCAACTACCGCCACTTGTGGATTAGAATACTATGATCATCCTGCCATACCTGAATGGCGTAATGCTCTACTCTTGGTTAACTTAAAAGAGTCAGACTTACGGATTTTGTCTCTCAATGATGCCCATGACGCTATCCGGTCCGAAGAAATTTACTTTGATGAACGTTTCGGTCGACTCAGAGATGTTTGTGTGGCTCCGGACGGACGTATTTTTTTAGCCACCAGCAACCAGGATGGCCGGGCCAACGATAGTTTTCCCGTTGATAATGACGACCGGATCATTCAAATAAAATCCAACTGGCATGACAGTGTTCCATTACCCGACGGTGCTCATTACAACATATACCCTAACCCGTTTTATGAAGCATTTATCGTACAGGTAAAAGAAGATTTACTGAACCAGTATAATTCTCTTACGTTTTCGCTTTTCAACACAGCTGGGCAGCGTGTCAAAAATGTTTCCCTCGTCAATACCGTTAATTTAATTGATGCCCAACGTTTAGGCGGTAATATATATTTGTATCAACTGAAAGGTGATAATAAAAGTATAGCCACCGGAAAGTTAGTTACTGATTAGTTGCATCGTTTCCCTCCCATGCTTCAAAACGGGGCAACCAGCGCGGGACTTTCTTGATATAAGCCCGGTATTGATCCCCAAACCTTCTTTCTAAGTCTGGCTCTTCTGAGTAAAGTAAATAAAAGTGATGCGTGATAAAGAAAAAGATCGTCCAACCCAATATACCAATTGAAGTTAATAATAGACTTTCCCCTAACAAAATAAAAATTAAGCCACTGATCATGGGGTTTCGCACATAACGATAGGGGCCCTCTACAATCAAACGTTCTGGGGGGTTCCATCGTAAAATAGTGCCCTGCCCGGTTTTAATAAAAAGTCGAATCGTTAAATAAACCAACATCAGCCCAATAACTAACAGTAAAACAGCTAATAAAGGAATGATGTAATGGAAAGGGGATTGAATATGCCAGCTGTAATGGGTATCCGAGAGAAACCACACTATAAACAACGGTACAATGAGGGCTACATTCACCGGTAAAACAAATATCGCTTTCAGTTGTTGGAAAAAGGTAGGCATAATGAACTTTTACAGTGGACGGTCCAACTCAATATTGATGATCATAGGGTAATATAAATAAAAATCGAGACAAGCTTCAAAACATTTACCACTGGACTACTACCTTCCCCATAGAACTGCGATTTTCCAAGCAGCGATGGGCCTCCCCAATTTCACTTACTTTGAACTTACCTCCCACATAGGGATCGAGCACACCTTCTTG
>CAZIGO010000439.1:0-882 GCA_964538595.1 uncultured Chitinophagales bacterium
ATTTAATGCCTTGTCTACCGCCAAAGCTGAAGCCGCCCCCTATCCTTTTTGTACGATAGAGCCCAATGTGGGAACTATCAATGTGCCGGACGAACGCTTATACATTATTGCCGACTTAGTGAATGAAGAGAATGCTATCCCCACTTCTATCAAATTTTTGGATATTGCCGGTTTAGCGAAAGGAGCCAGCCAGGGGGAAGGGCTTGGAAATCAATTCTTAGCTCATATCAGAGAAACAGATGCTCTTATCCATGTATTACGATGCTTTGAAGAAGAAAATGTAGCACATCCGGACGGTTATGTGGATCCTGTTCGAGACAAATCAGTCATTGATACGGAACTACAAATCAAGGACCTCTCTACCGTACAACAACGCTTAGAAAAAGAAAAAAAGGCCGCTCAATCCGGTGAAAAAACGGCCCAAGAAAATGTAGAGATATTCGAAAGAGTGGAAGCCCACCTTGAACAAGGAGGTTCCGTACGCAACCTTGATTTGGATGAAGAAGAACAAAAACGGGTCAATGAACTCTTTTTGCTCACCGCTAAGCCTGTGCTTTATGTATGCAATATCAATGAAGAAGACGTTAATACAACTAATGAATATGTAGAAAAAGTAAAAGCAGCATTACCCGAGGAGGAAGGGATGGTAATTACGATCAGTGCCTCCATAGAAGCTGAAATTGGCGAGCTCGATGAAGCTGCCGACCGGCAAGTTTTCTTAGAAGATTTGGGCCTAGAGGAGCCCGGTGTTAATCGCCTTATTACAGCCAGCTATCGTTTATTAGATTTAATCTCTTTCTTTACTATCGGAGAGGAAGAAGTGAGAGCCTGGACGGTCCAAGAAGGTACGCAGGCCCCCGAAGCTGCCGGACAAATTCACAC
>CAZIGO010000439.1:892-1513 GCA_964538595.1 uncultured Chitinophagales bacterium
ATTACATGTTGAAGGGAAAGACTATGTTGTAGAAGATGGGGATATCATATATTTCCGGACCCAATCTTAAAAGATATACAAGTAGCGCGCATTACTTTTATGATTTTCTACATCGCGCATACCTTTCTTATTAAAGTATTGATGTACCGCTTTTGCTTTTCTCTCATTTTCCGATAAATCCCATTGCCACCATGTAATGGGATGATCATGATAATCTTTACTTCTTTTTGGGGCATAGGTAATGCCAATGGCCCATTTACTATAGGCTCCTTTAACTAATGTTTCAATTTGCTCTATGATATGAGGAGGGAGAGAATCAGAAATATCAGTGTTTTTATGACCCATATAATAACAGTTTGTCATTTAACGAGCGTCAAATATAAAAAAATAACTCCAAGTTTCCAATTATTTGGGTAAAGGATAATATATACGTTAAACCCTATCAAAAAGTTACAGTAAGTGAGAAAAGCTAATTCATATTCATAAACTCTGAAGTAATATCTATTCTTAATCGTAACCCATGGCCGAAGTTATTGCGACGGCTAAATGCTGTAAAATAATCTAATCGTCCCACTTTGATATTACTTATTGTTATCAAGTTTTCTATACCTACATTAGCTT
>CAZIGO010000440.1:0-1506 GCA_964538595.1 uncultured Chitinophagales bacterium
GAAAGGTAAGCAAGGTCGTTTCCGGCAAAACTTATTGGGGAAACGAGTCGACTATTCTGGTCGTTCCGTCATTGTCGTAGGCCCTGAACTGAAGATGCATGAATGTGGCTTACCGAAAGATATGGCTTCTGAATTATTCAAGCCCTTTATTATACGAAAACTGATTGAACGGGGTATTGTAAAAACTGTGAAATCTGCTAAGAAATTAGTGGATAACAAAGAACCGGTGATTTGGGATATCCTGGAAAATATATTGAAAGGACACCCTGTCCTACTTAACAGAGCTCCTACCCTGCACCGATTGGGTATTCAAGCCTTCCAACCCAAATTAGTGGAAGGTAAGGCTATTCGTCTTCACCCCTTAGCTTGTACTCCTTATAATGCCGACTTTGATGGCGACCAAATGGCAGTGCATGTTCCCTTGGGTAACGAAGCAGTGTTGGAGTCTCAATTACTCATGCTTTCAACGCACAACATTCTTAATCCCCAAAATGGATCACCCATTACGTTACCCACACAGGATAAAATTTTGGGACTTTACTATATCTCTAAAAAACGGAAAGAAGATTCAGAAGAAGTAAAGGGTGATGGAAAAGCTTTTTATTCTTCCGAGGAAGTTAAGCTGGCTTATGATGAGGGTAAGCTGGACTTGCATGCCAATATAAAATGTAAGGTCAACATCTATGATGAAGAGGAAAAAGAAATGAAGTCCGAAGTAGTGGATACTACAACGGGCCGGGTCTTATTTAATGAGATTTTGCCTGATAATATAGATTTTATTAATAAGCTCCTCACCAAGAAAGTATTAAAAAATATAATTGGCGATATTGTCTTTAAAAATAGTATTAAAAGATCCGTCCAATTTTTGGATGATATGAAGGACTTGGGTTTTAAAATGTCATATCGAGGGGGATTGTCATTCAACCTTAAAGATATTGGCATTCCCGAAACCAAACAAAAACTTATTGAAGAAGCCGAAGAGGAAGTGGAGGAAATATGGAATAACTATAACATGGGACTTATTACCAATAACGAGCGTTATAATCAGATTATTGACGTTTGGACCCGTGTTAATACGCAGATCAGTGATGATTTAATGGAAAAACTCGCTAATGACAAAGGTGGGTTTAACCCCGTTTATATGATGTTGGATTCTGGCGCTCGTGGGTCAAAAGAGCAGATTCGACAATTAGCCGGAGTTCGAGGTTTGATGGCAAAACCCCGTAAATCAGGTGGCGGTGGTGATATTATTGAGAACCCGATTATTTCTAACTTTAAAGAAGGTCTTTCAATTCTGGAGTATTTTATTTCCACACACGGCGCCCGGAAAGGTATGGCCGACACAGCACTCAAAACGGCAGACGCTGGTTATTTGACCCGTAGATTGGTTGATGTAGCTCACGACGTAGTCGTTGCTCAAGAAGACTGTGGCACCTTACGAGGTATGAATATTGAAGCTTTAAAGGATAATGAAGAGGTTGTTGTGTCTCTTTATGAACGTATTTT
>CAZIGO010000441.1:0-945 GCA_964538595.1 uncultured Chitinophagales bacterium
TTTCGATGAATTCATAAGTGTGTTTGTCGTAATCCAATCGACAACAATAATTGGTATGCCCATTAGATACGACTAAGTATTTCACCCCTAGTTCCATATTATAGCGCGCCACTTGATTAAAAGTTTGCTGCGTAATTTTTACATCAGGCGCTTTACACTCAATAATAACTTCAGGTTTTCCTTGTCGATCATATATGGCGAGATCACAGCGTCGAGTAATCTCATTGACTGTTAACTTCATTTCTACCGCCATTAAAGCACTGGGTACACCACGTTCTTGTTGTAAATAGTGAATAAGCAACTGTCGCACCCATTCTTCCGGATCCAATTTTACGTACTTCTTACGCACCACGTCTAACACATAAGTTGTGTTATTCTCTTGTTTCGTCGTCAATTCATATTTCGACGGATCGATGTTCATAATTTTGCCCCTCCCGTATAAATCATATGCTAAATTTTAATTAAATTTACTTGCCACTATGGCGGCAAAGACTATCAAACAATATAAAAAACATTTACAACAGATTAAACAAGGGCAATTTGCTCCCATATATTTTTTATATGGTGAAGAGCCCTTCTTTATTGACCAATTAACGGAAGCTATTAAAAACAACGCCTTATCCGAATCGGAGCAAGAGTTTAACTTAACCACTTTTTACGGATTAGAAACCGATGCCCAAACGCTAATTAATACCGCTAAACGGTACCCGATGATGGCGGAACGGCAGGTGGTACTGCTTAAAGAAGCCCACAAAATGCGTAAACTCAACGGGTTAGTACCTTATCTGGAAAATCCCGTAGAAACTACCGTGTTAGTGATCTGTTACAAAAAGAAAAAAGTCGACAAGCGTACCAAGTTTGGTAAAACGATAACCCAAGCTGCCACGACGTTCCAATCCAAAAAAATATATGACAATCACATCCCAGGCTGGATTCAATCTTACC
>CAZIGO010000441.1:955-1502 GCA_964538595.1 uncultured Chitinophagales bacterium
AAGAAAACTACTCTATTGATGCCAAAGCTTCTGCACTACTCGGGGAGCAATTAGGGACGGACCTCAGTAAAATTGCTAATGAACTAGAAAAGTTGATGGTTAAGTTGCCAGAAGGCAGCGAAATTACTCCCGATATCATTGAAAAGAACATCGGTATCAGCCGGGATTTTAACACGTTTGAATTACAAGACGCCTTAGCTATCAAAGATGTGCAGAAAGTGTTGCAAATCGTGCATTATTTTAAGGCCAACCCTAAAGCCAGTCCGCTCCCCCAAACTACGGGGGTTCTTTATTATTTCTTTAGTCAACTCTACCAGTACCTATTCTTAGAAGACACATCTTGGGGGAACGTGCAAAAACAACTGGGATTACCCTATAAGTTTTTTGCTAAAAAATATGAAAAAGCGGCCCAGCACTATTCTAAAGAAGACATTGAACGCATTATCGAGTTACTCCACGAATATGATTTGCGGTCTAAAGGGGTCAATAACACTTCTACTGATGAAGGGGGGCTACTCCAAGAGTTAATCTATCAAATTCTTCACTT